>CALAFV010000305.1 GCA_937891445.1 uncultured Phycisphaerales bacterium
ATGGCGGCGGCGGCCGCGAACCTCGCGCGCGGCCGGCTCGGAGTTGCCGGGCACGCGAGGGGCGCCTTCATGCGCCGCTCAGGGTTGGTTTGTAGAGTCGCATGAATCCGGCCGCGTCGCCGGTCGGCGTTCCAAGCGGGCATGGGCGGAGGTGGGCATGAACCGGTATTTGACGGAGTTCATCGGGGCGTTCTTCCTGGTCCTGACGATCTGCCTCGTGGTGTCGAGCACGACGGAGTCCGGAGGGGTGCTGATCGGCAGCATCACCGCGGGGCTGACCATCGGATCGGTCCTGATGGTGATGGTGTACATGGGCGGGCACATCTCCGGGGGACACTACAACCCGGCGGTGACGGCGGCGGTGGCGGCCCGCGGGGGCGGGGCGATGCGCACGCACGATGTGTGGCCGTACATGGTTGCGCAGGTGCTGGGGGGCCTGGCCGCCGCGATCGTGGCGTGGGCGGTGACGGGCAAGACGGTGGTCCCCGCGCCGGCGGAGGGTGTGAGTACGTCGGCGGCGCTGCTGGTGGAGATGCTGTTCACGTTCGCGCTGGCGCTGGTGGTGCTCAACGTGGCGACGTCGCCGCAGACGAAGGGGAACTCGTACTTCGGGCTGGCGATCGGGTTCACGATCACGGCCGCGGCGTACGCTGGGGGCGGCATCTCCGGCGGGGCGTTCAACCCGGCGGTGGGCGTGGGGATGGCGCTGATCAGCGCCCTGGACGGCGGGCCGTGGACGCACGCGTGGATCTATATCGTGGGCCCCCTGGTTGGGGGCGTGCTGGCGGCGGCGACGTACAACGTGCAGCACGGGGTGCCGCTGATCCACCGCGAGATGCCCCCGGCACACGCGCCGGCGGCACACGCGTAGCGCAGCGACGGTTGGCGGCGGAGCGGATCCCGGCGTCCTCCCCACGCGGCCACGCCCAGGGTGGGTTCACGGGAGCGCTGGACTCACACATGAGCGTGGACGACGGCGCGGAGGCGGTCGATCACGACGGGGTCGTCGATCTGGGACTTGCCGAAGCCGCGGATCGCGCCCCGGCGCTGGGCCTCGTGCTGGGCGGATTCGAGGTCGCTGATGAGCATGATCGGCGCCGGGCAGCCCGCGGCGCGGAGAGCTGCGACGACATCGACGCCGGGGCCGCCGTCGGAGGCGAGGACGCGGTTGACGACGACCAGGTCGTAGCGGATCGCACGCGGGCCGGCGGCGAGGCGGACGGCAGCCGCGGCCGTGTCGGCCGAATCGACGCGGGCGCCGAGCACATCGCGGAGGAAGTGATGCAGGCGAGGGCCGTCCACGGCGCACTGGCCGACGCTGAGGACACGGATCGTGCGATGCATGGCTGCAGCAATCGTGGGCGAGACGGCCGAGCAGCGCGTGAGAGGGCGATGAGCGCAGTGCACGGGAGCCGTGGGTTCCCCGGGGCTGGCTGAACGCGGATTCACCGGTTCTTCGGGTCCCGCGCGCGAACGGGGGCCATGATTCTCAAACGGGTCGGGCCGCGCGGGGGAGCGGGCGGAGGCCCGGGCAGGAGGCTGCGATGAAGACGGTGCAAGAAGGGCAATGCGGGCTGTGCGCGCACTTTGGCGAGCCGCACGAGCCGACGGAGCAACTCGTTCAGATCCGGGTGAGCCATCACGCGCCGGAGGACTTCGTCGATCAGTGCGGGCACCCGCGGCACGCGAGCCTGCACCTGCGGGTGACGCCGATCAGCGGGTGCGACGGCTTCGAGCCGGCGCCGATCCCGGGGCGGAGCGCTGGGGGGCCCTGATCGGCCCGGGGGGGACCATCCGTGGCGAGCAGCGGCGAGAGCGGCCAACGGCCCGGCGACGGGCCGCCGCCCGGCGTCCAAGTGGACCAGGACATGCAGTTCCAGCGCCGCGAGTGGGCGGTGCAGCGGATCGGGTGGGTGGCGGGCGTGCTGGTGCTGGCCGCGTCGCTGGCGGGGGCGCTCGGGCATGGGCCTTTGAGCCATGCGGAGGCGGAGGGTCTGGACGGCGCCCTGCACGTGAAGTACGAACGGATCGTGCGCTCCAACAGGCCGGTGGATCTGACGTTCTCGCTCGCGGCGGGGACGGGGAACGAGACGGTGCTGTGGCTCAGCCGCGAGATGATGGAGCGGATGAGCGTTGAGGCGGTACGACCCGAGCCGGTGCGCTGGTGGGCGACGCCGGCGCGGACGGGCCTCGTGTTTGCACACGCGCCGGACACAGCGCCGGGCGACCGCCTTGCGGTCGCGCTGCGAGTAGAGGTGCAGACGGTGGGCGGGCTCGGCGGCGAGGTGGGCGTCGAGGGACGCGACGGGGGCGTGCGGGTGTGGATGCTGGCGCTGCCGTAGCGAAGACGGCCGCGATGGCCGCGTGGCGGGCGGCCGGGAGGGCGCATGGACGCCGTCGTGCGGGTCGTCGCGATGTACGCGTTCCTGCTGCTGGTCTTCCGGATCAGCGGGAAGCGGACGATGAGCGAGGCGACGACGTTCGACCTGCTGCTGCTGCTGGTGATCTCGGAGACGACGCAGCAGGCGCTGGTGGGTGACGACCGCTCGATGACACACGCGTTCCTGCTGATCCTGACATTCGTGGCGGTGGACGTAGGGCTGTCGCTGCTGAAGCAGCGGTCGCGGACGCTGGACCGGCTGCTGGACAGCACGCCGCTGCTGATCGTGGAGCGGGGCCGGCCGCTGAAGGAGCGGATGGACCGGGAGCGGGTGGACGTGGAGGACGTGATGGAGTCGGCGCGGCGGTCGCCGGGGCTGGCACGGATCGAGCAGGTGGCGTACGCCGTGCTGGAGCGCAGCGGAAAGATCACCGTGGTGCCGACGGAGCGGGCCGGCCTGGAGGGGCCCGAGCAGGGGCGGTGAGCGGGGCTTGCCCTGCGGCGTCGGCGTGCGGACACTCCCCTCGCGGGAGCGGGGCTGGAGCGCGAGCATGGCCAAGGGTCAGCAGTACTTCACCAAGTACCAGCAGGGCATCATCAAGCGCTACTACGAGCACAAGGACGCGGCGTCGGCGCAGCGGCTGCAGGAACTGGTGTCGGACCTGGCGCTCGCAGCGCCCGGGAGCAAAGAGGCGGAGAAACTCTGGAAGAAGGCGGCGTCGGTGCTGACGGCCGCGGGGCTGGCGCCGGAGAAGGCCGAGCGCATCGCGGCGGGGCGGAGCGTCGAGGCGCTGGCGAGGGCGGCCAACGAACTCACCAAGCCGCGATGACTTGGCCGCGGTGAGGGCGGGGGTGAGGGGGATCACACGCGTCCATGAGGGCGCGCCCACGGGCGTCGCGCACAATGGTCCATCGCGGGCGTCCGCGCCGGCGGGGGGACCGGCCGCGGCCACGCGGCAGCGGGGATGGGAGAGACGGTTGCGAGGAGAGCCAGGGGGGCATCGGCCGGCGCATGCCGGCACGCACGGTGAAGGGAGCGCAACCATGAACGAGGCGTCCAAGAAGGTGAGCCCGGAGCGGCTGTTCGAATCCGCCGAGGCTGTGCTGCGCACGCTGGCCGACATGGCGCGTCGCGGCGAGGGACCGTGGCCGTACCTGCCGGACCTGGTGGGGACGCCGGCGGCGCCCAAGAGCCTGGCGGGGTTCAGTCACGACGAGGTGCAGGAAGGGACGATGTTCCTGGTGCGTCTGGGGTTTATCTCGCTGAGCCAGACGCCGTGAAGCCGCTCGCACGGGCGGGGGAAGAGAGCGCGGGGCGCGGATTCAGATCCGCGCCCCGCTTTCGTTGCAAGCACGCGACTCAGGGAGCGGCGGGACTCCGGGCGGGCTCGAGTTGGGCGGGGTCCTGGCGGTAGAACGCGGCGAGTTGGGCGTAGAGCTGCGGGTGGCGGGCGCGCAGCGCGGTGGGCCGCTCGAAGAAGAACTCGGTAGCGACGGCGAAGAACTCGGCGGGGCTCGTGGCCGCGTAACTGCCCAGGAGGGTGGCGCGGTCCCAGGCCAGGTCCACGCGGAGACGTTCGAACTCGGCGCTGAAGATGCGGGCCCAGGTGGCGTAGAGGGAGCCGCGCTCGAGCATGGGAGCGCCCTCGACGGCGCCGGATTCGCCGTCGAGTTGGTGAGCGAACTCGTGGAACACGACGTTGTGGCCGTCGCGCGGGTCGGCCGCGCCGGCGCGGACGTCGTCCCAGGAGAGGATGACGGGACCGCCGCCAGCGGTGGAGAGGGACCCGTGCCAACTCTCGCCGAGGCGGACGCCGCTGGTCTCGATGACGACGCCGCCGGGGCCCTGGGCCTTGGAGGTGGCGATGTAGCGGTGCGGGTAAACGAGGATGGTGCGCAGGCCGGGGTAGTAATCGGTGTCGCGGTGAAGGAGGAGGATGCACGCCTGGGCGGCGATGGTGAGGCGGATCTCGTCGGTGATCTCCAGGCCCGCGCACCCCTCGAAGCGCTTCTCGGCGAGGAAGACCTGGATGTGGCCCTCCAGTTCGCGGCGGTCGCGCGGGGAGAGGCGCATGTAGTACGGCACGCGCCGCTCGAGGATCTCGCGCCAGTGCGATGGGAAAGGCGCCTCGCGGAGGCGTTTGCGGCGGCGGCGTTTGAAGAAGCCCAGCATCGGGGATTCCGCGGGTGAGAGATGAGCAGGTGAGCGTGGATGCTACACCGTGCGGCGGCCGCGTTCACCTGCTGACCGCGCCGCCGAGCGTGAGGGCGTCAGCGGCCGGCGAGGATGCCGCCGTCGATCGCGAGGCTCTGGCCGGTGATGAACGACGCCGCGTCGGAACTGAGCCAGATGACCGCTTCGGCGACCTCCTCCGGTTCGCCGATCCGGTCCATGGGGACGATCGCCCGGAGGCGGGACGGGTCGTTGTCGGTGAAGGTGTCGAACATAGGAGTCTTGATGGGGCCCGGGGCCACGGCGTTGACGCGGATGCCCCGGGGCGCCAGTTCGAGAGCGACAGACCTGGTGAGTCCCTCAACGGCGTGCTTGCTGGCGATGTAGGGTGCGGCGATCGGGAGGCCCGTCCGGCCGGCTACAGAACTGTTGTTGATGATGACGCCTCGGCCGGCGGGGAGCATGACGGCGATCTGAGCCCGCATGGCGCGCCAGACGCCCTTGACGTTGACGTCGAGAACACGGTCAAAGTCCTCCTCGGCGCCGCCGCTGAGCGGAAGCGCGGGGACGATCACGCCGGCGTTGTTGAAGGCGAAGTCGAGGCGTCCGAAGCGCTCGATGGCGGTGGAGACGAGGGCCTCGATGTCGCCGGGGCGCGTCACGTCGGTGCGCTGGAAGACGGCCTGGCCGCCGCGGGAGCGGATCAGTTCGGCGGTGGCCTGCCCGGCCTGCTCATTGCGGTTGCCGAGGACGACGGCGGCGCCCTCACGGGCGTAAGCGATGGCGGCGGCGCGGCCAATGCCGGAGCCCGCCCCGGTGATGAGCGCAACACGGCCACGGAACTGTGCCATGGGCACAACCCTTGCAACTCGGGCGTGCCCCCGGGTCCACGCACGACGTGAACGCGGGGGAACGCCGGCTCTGTTCGCGCCGGGGTGAGCCGGCGCGGCCTCGCGGCGGATCACCAACGGGCGAGGGCGAGGGGGTATTCCAGGGTTGGATGGCGCAACGTTGCGACGGCGCCGCCGGCGAGGGGAACCGGCCGGCGAGACGGCACGCCTGGCGATTACTGCATGAGGGTGTTGCGGTACTTCTGGCCGGCTTTCTTGAAGTGGGCCATGGCGCTCTGCTTGTCGGGGAAGTCGTTGAGGGTGAAGTGGAGTTTGGTGTCGCCGATCTGGATCTCGTCGCCCTCGGCCAGGACGACCTCGTCGGTGATGCGCCGGCCGTTGACGAACGAGCCGTTGGCGCTGCGCATGTCGAGGGCGATGTACCCCTTGCCCTCCTCGTAGCGGATCTGGAGGTGGCGGCGGGAGACCCGCTCGTCCACGACCTGGACGGGTACGGCCTCGTCACGTCCGATCACTGTCGTGCGGCGGCCGAGCGGGTAGTACTCCCCCTCTCCCTGGGGTCCGGCGGCGATGATGATCGAGGCCATACCTGCGTCGCTCCTGCTCTCCC
>CALAFV010000306.1 GCA_937891445.1 uncultured Phycisphaerales bacterium
GGGGGAGGACGGTTGAGCGGTGCTCGACCGTGGCGCCCGGCAGGACGCTCGGTTCGGTGGGCCGGCCTGCCGCTGACGCGGCGGGCTCGGTTTGGTTTGGCTTGGGGCGAGGGGGGTCAGGTTTTGATGTAGGCGATGACGGCGATGGCGATGGGGATGAGGATCATCACCGGGAGGAAGACGCCGAGGGCGGGGGGGAGGCCGGGGAGGGGGACGGCGCTGCCGAGGACGGCGCCCATCATGGCGATGATGCCGACGGGGGCGCACTTGACGGACTGGACGACCATGTTGCGCGGCTCGCGCATGAGGAAGAACGGGAGCGTGATGATCAGGGCGAGGATGTTGGAGATCATCAGCGAGACGCGGCCCCAGCGGATGTGCTCGAGGCGGTTGCGCATCTGGGCGTCGGTGAGGGGGCTGTCCACCATCTGGCCGATCTGGCGCCACGAGAGGCTCTGGCTGAAGCCGGCGTAGCGCTTGACCAGGAGGGTGGTGGGGTCCATGTCGGTCTGGATGGAGGTGACCGACGAGGGGCGCTCGGCGGCGGCGGCGCCGTGGGCGGCGGTGATGTCGAGGGGGACCTCGCGCGGGTTCTCGAGGCGCCAGGCGCCGTCGCGCCACACGGCGCGGTCGGCGCTGATGCGGCGGATGGCGCGGCCTTCGGCGTCGCGCTCCCAGATGTGGAGGTTGGTGACCTCGCCGCGCTCGGGGTCGAAGTGGCGCGCGAAGTAGAGGCGGCCCTGACCGTCCTTGGGGAGTTTGACTTCGAAGGCGGTCCATTCGCGCTTGCCGGCGTCGCCGTGGTCGCGGTTGAGCAGCGGGGCGATGCGGGGCAGGACGAGTTCCTGGTTGAGGACCTGCACGGCGGTGGCGGCGATCGCGACGACGACGATCGGGCGGGCGACGCGGCGGAGGCTGATGCCGCCGGCGAGCATGGCGACCAGTTCGCGGTGGCGGACGAGTTGGGTGACGGTGAAGCCCATGGCGCCGGCGAGGACCAGGCCGAGGAGGAAGTTGAAGAGTTGGAGGAGGCGCGGCCACCAGAGGTCCACGACGAGGTAGACGGTGATGACGGCGGTGCGGAGGGAGGAGGGCTCTGCCTCGGCCTCCGTCTTGCCCGCCGCGGTGGCGGTGGCGCGGGCCATCTTCTCGGCGTTGGACACGAAGCGGTCCATGTTGATGGCGATGTCGACCGTGACGACGAAGCAGAAGAGCAGCACGAGGAGCGCGATGACGTTGATCGCGTACTGCCGGGCGATGTAGCGGTCGAGCGTGTTCATCGGTCTAGGGAACTCCCGTGGGCGTGGAGCGTGGGGCGGGAGCGTGGGGTTGGGCCGGCGCCGGGGGAACGGCGGGAGTAGCGTAAGTC
>CALAFV010000307.1 GCA_937891445.1 uncultured Phycisphaerales bacterium
CCCCTCCAGCACCTCCGCGATCCGGTACAGCACCTGCCCGCGGTTGTAGGCCGTGGCTCCCGCCCATCCCTCCTGCGCCTTCCTTGCCGCGACCACCGCGTCGCGCAGATCCTTCCGCGACGCCCGCGCCACGTGCGCCACGACGCCCGAGCCGTCGTCCCCCACGGCGATCGTCCGCCCACTCTCGCTGCGCGGGAACTTCCCACCGATGAACAGTTTGTAGGTCTTCGAGACGCTCAGACGCTTGCCCATGCGCGGCGCTCCACTCCCCTCCGGCCGGCAGGATCTTATTAACCGCGGCTGTCGCTGGAGATCGGTTGGACGCCGCTCCTTCGCCACCGCCCGCCCGGCCTCGATACGACCGCGTGCGTCAGATCTCCACGTACGCCCGCAGCCCCTGCACCCCGCCCTCGCGCCCGAACCCGCTCTCCTTGAACCCGCCGAACGGGCTCGCCGGATCGAACCGGTTGTACGCATTGAGCCACACCACGCCCGCCTTCAGCCGCCGCGCCACCTCGAAAATCTTCGACCCCTTATCCGTCCACACCCCCGCCGCGAGCCCGTACGGCGTGTTGTTGGCCCGCAGGATCGCCTCTTCCGGCGTGCGGAAACTCATCACGCACAACACCGGCCCGAAGATCTCCTCCCGCGCGATCGTGTGCGACGGCTGCACGCCGCTGAAGAAGCACGGCCGGCGCCAGAACCCCTTCTGCGGCAGCGGCGACGCGTTGACCTCGTGCAGCCGTGCCCCCTCCTCCTGCCCAAGCGCGATGTACCGCTCGATCCGCCCCAGTTGCTCCGACGAGTTGATCGCCCCGATGTCCGTGTTCTTATCCAGCGGGTCGCCCACGCGGAGCGTCTTCATCCGGATCTTGAGTTTCCTGACCACCTCGTCCAGGACGCTCTCCTGCACGTACAGCCGCGACCCCGCGCAGCAGACGTGCCCCTGGTTGAAGTAGATCCCATCAATGATCCCCTCAACCGCCTGGTCGATACTCGCATCCTCGAAGATGATGTTCGGGCTCTTGCCCCCCAGTTCGAGCGCCAGCCGCTTGCGCGTCCCGGCCACGACCGCGGCGATGCGCTTGCCCACTTCCGTGGACCCCGTGAAGGCGATCTTGTCCACGCCCGGATGGGCCGCCAGCGCCGCCCCCGTCCGCCCGTCCCCCGTCACGATGTTCACCACCCCCGGCGGTAGCCCCACCTCCTCGAAAATCTCCGCCAGTTTCAGCGCCGTCAGCGGCGTCGTCTCCGCCGGCTTGAGCACGCACGTGTTCCCGCACGCCAGCGCCGGCGCGAGTTTCCACGCCGCCATCAGCAGCGGAAAATTCCACGGGATGATCTGCCCGCACACCCCCACGGGCCTGACCTCACGCACGCCCGGGAACGCGTACGCCAGTTTGTCCGCCCACCCCGCGTGGTAGAAGAAGTGCGCCGCAGCCAGCGGCAGGTCCACATCGCGCGACTCCTTGATCGGCTTGCCCCCGTCCATCGTCTCCAGCACCGCCAGTTCCCTGGCCCGGTCCTGGATCCGCCGCGCGATCCGGAAGATGTACTTCGCCCGCTCCACACCCCTGAGCCCCGCCCATCGCGGCAGCGCCTCCCGCGCCGCCCGCACCGCGGCCTCCACGTCCGCCCCCGACCCCTGCGCCACCTCGCTCAGCGTCTCCTCCGTCGCGGGGTTGATCGTCGCGAAATGCTCCCCCTCCGCCGGATCAACAAACCGTCCCCCGATGTAGTGCCCATACCGCGGCTTGATCTCGACCTTCACCCGCTCCGGCGACGGCGCATACTCCCATCCCACCGCCGACGCACCCGACTTCTCCGCAGCCCCGACCGCACGCACACGCACCGCGGCGCCGTTCGCGCTCCCGTTCTCCACGCGCCCCCGTCGCTTCGCGCCCGCCGCCGCTCGCCTGCCCATCACCCGCTCCTGCCCACCCCGAACTACTCCGCCGCGGCGATCTCCTCCGCCACGAGCACCTTCACCTCGCCGCGTTCGACGTACTCCCGCCGCTCGATCCGCCCGCGGATGACCACGCGCCGCCCATCGAGCCGCTGCGCCTCCTCACGCACGCGCGACACATCCACATCCATCCCGCCGCCCCGGCCATCGTTCGGCCCCTGGAGCATCCACCCCGTGGTCTCCCCGCCGATCGCCATCACCCCGCCGTGGAGCACGCCGGTGTACGTCCCCTGCACAGGCGCCTCCTCTTCCCCTCTCCCATGCTCCCCGCCCGCGCCCGCGACCTGCGGCGGGACTCCCGCGCCTTCCCCCCCACTCCGCTCCCCGCCGCCGCGGCCGCCCGCGCACGCCATCAGCCACGCCCCCGCTCCGACCGCCGCCGCGCCGACCACGATCCATCGCCTGGTGATCATGGGCCCCTCCTGTCGCCTCGTCCCGCAAGGGTAGCGCCGCACGCCGCACCCGCCGACATCACCGACGTCACCCCCGCAGCCGCCCGGCCGCTCATCGCCCCGCCGCTGTCTCCTCGAACGCATCGCCCCCGCAGCCACAGAACCGAGGCTCGCCCCCGCACGTTCCATCGGTGCCCCCCTCCATCGCAAAGGCCATCACGCCTCGGAGAAGTCGTACCCCGCCGAATACACCCCGCTCTCCAGCCGACGCATCTGCCGCAGCAGGTCGTTCGCCAGGCTCGACGCCCCGATCCTGAACCACTCCGGCGTCAGCCACGCCTCGCCCCCGTCCAGCCCCCCCAGCGTCTCCTTCACCAGCACAAGGTATTGAATCGCCGCCTTCGCCGTCGAGATCCCCCCCGCCGGTTTCATCCCGACCCGGTGCCCCGTCGCGAGGTAGTGGTCGCGGATCGCCTCGAGCATCACCAGGGTCACACCCAGTGTCGCCGCCGGCTGCACCTTCCCCGTGCTCGTCTTGATGAAGCCCCCGCGGCAGTCCCCATCCGGCCCCGCCATCGCCTCGATCGCGAGGTCCGCGGCCCGGCGCACGTTGTCGTACGTCTCCAGTTCCCCCGTCTCCAGGATGACCTTCAGGTGCGCGTGCGTTCCATCATTCCGCTCGCACGCCGCGTGCACCTCGCGGATCTCCCGCGCGACCTCCGCGTACCGCCCCGCGAGGAACGCCCCGCGGTTGATCACCATGTCGATCTCGTCGGCCCCGTCCGCCACGGCCTTCCGCGT
>CALAFV010000308.1 GCA_937891445.1 uncultured Phycisphaerales bacterium
AGGGGGGGTCAGTGGACGCCGGTGCTGCCGAAGCCGCCGGAGCCGCGGGGGGTGTCGTCGAGTTCGGGGACCAGTTCGAGAGCGGCGCGGGCGACGGGGGCGATGACCATCTGGGCGATGCGGGCGCCGTGGCGGACGACGTAGGGCTCGGGGCCGAGGTTGATCAGGGGGACCATGACCTCGCCGCGGTAGTCGGCGTCGATCGTGCCGGGGGCGTTGGGCATGGAGATGCCGAACTTCGACGCCAGCCCGGAGCGGGGGCGGACCTGGGCCTCGTAACCGGGTGGGAGGGCCATCGCGAAGCCGCAGGGGATGAGGACGGGGCGGCCGCCGCGGGTGATGGGGGCGAGGAGGATGCCGCCGTGCGGGGAGCGCTCGTCGTCCTCGGTGAGGCAGGCGGCGAGGTCGAGGCCGGCGGCGAGGGTCGAGTGGTACTCGGGGGGTGTGGCGCGGGGGGAGAGGAGTTTGATCCGGAGGGGGACGGGGTGCATGGGGGCAAGGGTACTGCGAGGGGAGGCGCCAGGCATCAGGCACTGGGCATCAGAGCGGGGCCTTTCTTCCGGGGGCGCGCACGGGACAACGTGCCGCCGCTCGGAGCGGCGTTAGCCTGCCACATGACGGTTGTGGGTCAGTCAGCGCCGGAGGCGCCGCCGATCTCGGCCGCGGCGCGGGCGCGGATAATGGGGGCGAGGCCCTCGGCGAGAAGGTCGCCGGCGTGGTGACCGAGGTCCTTGCGGACCTCTTCGATGGCGCGGTCGAGGCTGGCGATCATGCGCTGGGCGTGAGCAATCGCGTTGTCGAGGGCGGAGCGGCCGGTAACGGCCCTGAGCATGTCCTTGCGGCTGGTCTGTTCGAGGTGCTTCTCGCACTCGGCCTTGGCCTGCAGGAGGCCTTGGACGGTCGCCTCGGCCCGCTCCTTGGCGGCGAGGGTCTCGATCAGGAACCGCTGGCGCTCGCTGATGTCCATGCCTCGAAACTCCCGGCCCTCCTCCCCTCAGCGGCGGGCCAGTGGTGGTTATCGCCCCTGACCGTCATCGGCCATTGAAAAACCTGCTCGCCATCGACGCCCCCCGCAAGGTTCGGAAGACCGGCTCACCAGGCCGGGGCGGGATGGGTCAGGCCCTGCCACGGGCGCGGATTCTACCGGCCGGGATGGGACCGGGCTCACCGAATGCCATACAAATACCAGACTTGAAACTAGGCCGAGACAGAACTGGGAAGTTCCGGGATGTACCGGCGCATGGCGGCGAGAACCGCCGCGCGGTCGCTGCTGGCGCGGACGGCGGAGAGATCGGCGATCATCTCGAGGCCGGCGGCGGTCCACGTGGCGTCGGGGCCTTCGGGCGCGGGGCCGGCCCAGGCGTTGATGCCCGGCGCGCCGGTGGGGCGGAGTTGCTCGGCGGCGTAAGCGAGTTCTTCGTGGAGTTTCTCACCCGGGCGGGCGCCGGTGAAGACGATGTCCATTGTCGGCCCGGTGCCGGCGGCCGCATCGTCCGCGGCGATGTCGTCGCAGCGGAGGGACGGATCGGCGAGCGTCTCCCAGCGGATGCGGGGCTCCAGGCCGTGGGCGCGGAGGAAGCGGCAGGCCAGGTCGAGGATGCGCACCGGCTCGCCCATGTCGAGGACGTAAACCGGCGC
>CALAFV010000309.1 GCA_937891445.1 uncultured Phycisphaerales bacterium
GGACCGGACGGGGGCACATCCGTGCCGCCGCGGCGGCCGTGGTCGTCGCAGGTGTGATGGCCGGCCTGGCGGTGGCGGAGCAGCCGTCGCGCCGCGGGAAGCCCGACCAGAACCAGCCCCAGCCGGCGCAGCCGTCGCCGGCACAGCCCGCACAGCCATCGCCTGCGCAGCCGACTTCGCAGCCCGGTCAGCCGGCGGCGACGCAGCCGGCGCCGTCGCCGTCATCGCAGCGGTCGATCCTCGACGGCCTGCTCCAGCGGGGCAGGAGCCGCGACTGGACGCTCAAGGTCAGGGTGCACGTGTACGCCGAGGCGGAGACGACCTCGCGGACGATCAACATCCGTGAGATGCAGTTCGACACCGCCGCGATCGTCTTCCCGGTCAACTACGGCACCGCGTCGAGCGAACTGGACCAGGAGAGGTTCAAGGGCGAGGTGCGTTTCGACGACCGCGTCGTGGACGACGACCCCGTGTTCCAGGAGGGGTATCCCTGCGGCACGCGGCTGGCGCGATGGGAGATGCTCAACAAGCGCGGGCGCGAGATGACGCTCCTGGTCGAGATCCCCGTGACGGCGTGGGAGACGATTTTCGATGAGAAGGGGGCGGAGAGGGTGCCGTGGCCGGGCCAGTGGTCGCCGACGGCCGAGACCGCGCTCCGCCCGGACACGTTCGTTGACGCCGGCAGCGCGGAGGTGAAGGAACTCGTCGATCAGTGGCTGGAAGGGAACGACCCGAAGAAACTCAAGCCCGTCACGCTGGCGAAGTTTCTCGCCGGTCGGGTCTGGGAGCACGTGCAGGTTTCGGGCAACGGCCTGGAGTGGTCAAACCTCGGGTTCGTGGGCGTGAATCTCCAGCGGGCGTCGCTGACGGCCAAGAGCGGGCGCGGGTCCGAGCACGACATGACGGTGCTGCTGGCCGCGGTCTACCGGGCGGCGGGGCTGCCGGCGCGGGTCGTGATCGGTTACGACGTGTCGGCGAAGAAGGAGCCGGAGAAGTTCCTCAAGAAGGAGAAGGACGGGCCGACGAGCATCCGCGCGTGGGTGGAGTTCTGTCTCTACGACGAGGGGGCGCAGAAGGAACTGTGGGTCCCGGTGGACGTGGCGCGGATGCGGGCGAGTTCCAGCCGTGTGCCGGCGCTCCAGAAGCCCTGGAAGTACTTCGGCACGCACGATGAACTCGAGAACGTGATCCCGTTCGCCTTCCAGTACCACCCGCCGACGACGGTCGTGGCCCACGGCGCGTACGCGTTCTGGGGGTGGCAGACGACGCCGAAGGTCCAGCAGGTCAGCCAGTACCTGGCGTTCGACGCCCAGACGACGCCGCGGCGGAGTTCTGATCGCAAACGCGATCGGCGGTAACGCGGTCTTCCGTTACGGGCTGACCGGGCTGCGTCCCTCGGCGATGGCCGTGCGGCCGCCGGGGCGGACGATGCGCTGGATGAACTCGGCGTACTGGCGCTCGGCGCGGTCGAGGTCGGCCGTGAAGTAGGCCTCGAAGACACCCGTGCCGCGCCGGGTGCGGGCGGCGGCGCGGGCCGCGTTGGGTTCGAGCGTGGTCGCGAGCGTGCGGTGCAGGCGGCCCGCCGCCGCGTCGGCGACCAGCCGCTCCAGCGCCGGGCGGTACGTGCCGCCGGCTCCCTCGCGGAGGAAGTGGACCAGGGCCCAGACCTGTGCGTAGTACGTCAGCGCCCCGTTGCTGCCGCTCTCGAGCATCTCCTGGGGCGTGGCCTCAAGCAGTTTGCGGAGCGTCATCAGGTTCCCCGCGGCGGCGTCGGCGCGGAGTTGGTCGTAGCGCTCCGGGTTGGCCCAGCCGAGGAAGACGGGCATCGCCCCGCTGACAGCAGCGCCGGTCCCCCCGGCGGCGGGCGGCCCGCCCCAGCGGTGGCCTTCCATGAACGCCGCGATCCCCTCCTCAAGCCAGATCGGCAGGCCTTCCTTGAAGGTCCGCTGCGTGTACTGGTGCCACCCCTCGTGCGCGGCGATGGCCATCGTCCCCTGGGCGCCGATGTCGTACAGCACGCTCCGGCCGCCCCAGGCGAAGCCGCCGCGGGGGATGCGGAGGTACAGGTCGGCGCCCTCGCCCATGAGTTGGCGCGTGAGCAGTTCCCACTGGTGGCGGTTGGCGAGGATGAACGTGTCGAGCCGGTCTTCCGGCGCGGGGAGCGGACCCAGGGCTGTGCGGTAGTGGGCGATCGCCTCTTCGAGGAAGATCGGGAGCCGCCGGTTGATCACCGGGTCGAGTTCGGTCGTCCAGATGCGGTAGTTCGCGGTGCGGATCGCTTCCCCCTGACGACCGGCGAAAGACCACGGGGAGCGGGACTCGACGGGGTCGATGGGCCGAGCGATCGCGGCGGGGAACGGCTGTGCGGGAGCAGGACCGTGCGATGAGCACGCGGCCAGGCCGGCGAGCAGGGCCGCCGCGACACCGGCGCAGTAAACGGCTTGGACCGTCGCAGAGCGGCGAAGCATGTTGCGTCCTGCCGCAGAGCGGCGGGCCACCCTGGACGACCGACGGTTCAACCCAGGCGCTCCAGGTCGCGGCGCGCGGCCTCGATCGCCGCGAGGCACTTGGCGAGTTGGGCGCGGCTTTCCTCGACGAGTTTGGCCGGGGCCTTCTCCGTGTAGCCGGGGTTGCTCAGACGGGCCTCGAGCGTCGCGGCCTTCTTGGACTCATCGGCGATGATCTTGTTGAGCCGCTCGCGCTCGGCGCTGACGTCGGCGGTCTTGAAGCCCGTGAGATGCAGGTCGGTGTCCTCGAAGCGGAGGATCACCGCGGGGGCGACCGGCGCATCGGTGGTGAGGCGGTCGATGCCGGCGAGCGTCTGGACCAGGATGGCGTCGTCGCCGATCTCGCCGATGAGCGCGGCGGGGGCGTGGAGGTTCAGTTTGTCCTTCGGGGCGACGTTGTGCTGGGCGCGCACCTCGCGCACGGCGGTGATCAGACTCCGGAGACGCTCGAACCGCTGCTCGGCCTGCGTGTCGCGGAGGTTGGCGGCGACCTGTGGCCAGGAACTGGTGCACAGCAGGTCGGCCGTGGCGAGGTCGATGCCCGGCACGCGGTGGGCCGGCAGCGTGCGGAGGTGCTCGAAGATCGCCTCGGTGACGAACGGCATGACCGGGTGGAGCAGCCGCAAGATGACGTCGAGCGTGGCACGCAGCACGGCCCGCTGGTGGGCGGAGCCCTCCGCGTTGACCGTCGGTTTGATCGCCTCAAGGTACCAGTCGCAGAAGTCGCGCCAGAGCAGGTCGTAGAGGATCGTGGCGTAGTCGCTGAACTGGTACTCCTTCAGAGCCGTTTCCGCCTCGCGCACGGCGGCGCTGAGGCGCGAGAGCATCCAGCGGTCCGCAAGAGAGAGGGCGGCCGGCGACGCGGAACCGGCGCCGGGCGAGGCGTCCGTGGGCGCGGCCTTCTCCAGGATGCCGATCGCGAAGCGCGCCGCGTTCCACAGTTTGTTGGCGAAGTTGCGGCCGAGGTCGAACTTGGGGCTGGTGTTCTTGCCGGTCGCGGGGTCCTTGACGACGGGCATGCGGACGTCCTGCGTCTGCGTCGTCATGTGGCAGAGCGTGAAACGCATGGCGTCGGCGCCGTGGGTGGCGATGATGTCCAGCGGGTCCACGCCGTTGCCGAGCGTCTTGGACATCTTGCGGCCTTCGCCGTCCTGGATCATCGCGTGGATGAACACATCGCGGAACGGCAGCGGCCCGTTGCCCGCTCCCATGCCCAGGTCCTGGCCGCGGAAGTACCGGTTGAACATGACCATGCGCGAGACCCACAGCGTGATGATCTCGCGGGCGGTGCAGAGGACGTTCGTGGGGTTGAACGCCTCCAGCAGTCCCTTGGTGGCCGGGAACTTGTCCGGGTCGGGCCAGCCCATGGTGGAGATGGGCCAGAGGGCGGAGGAGAACCAGGTGTCGAGGACGTCGGGGTCCTGCACGAATCCGTGCTCGACGAGGACTTCCTCAATCGTCTTGGCGTCAAGCGGGCTTTCGAAGCGGGCTTCTTTCGACCGGACGCAGATCAGGACGCGAAGGTCGGAGCAACCGTCGGCTTCCTCCCGGGACAGGAGTCTGCTGGGATCCGAGGCGGAAACAAACGCGGCCGAGACGTCGGATGCTGCGGTGGCGTCGGCGATTCGTTGCGACAGGATGTCTTGGGCCGAGCCCGGTGTGCCGGTCCATGCATCGAGGGATCCGATGTCCTTGGACCACACCGGGATCCGGTGCCCCCACCACAACTGCCGTGAGATGCACCAGTCGCGGATGTTCTCGTGCCACGTCTCGTATGTCTTGGCGTAGCGCGCGGGGTAGAAGCGCAGGCCGCCGTCGCCGTCACCGGCGGCGGGCGGCCGTCCGTCCCCCGCCTTGCGGTCGGGGCTCCCCTTCGCGGCGCCGGTGCGCTGGTCGGGCGCCATTGCCCGCAGCGCAGCGCCGGCGAGGCGGTCATCGGTGACCTTCACGTACCACTGATCGGTGTAGTACGGCTCGATCGGCGCGTGCGAGCGGTACGAGTGGCCGACGGTGTGGCGGTAGGGCTTGACGCCCTCCAGCAGCCCGCGCATGTCGAACGCCTGCACGACCTCCTTGCGGGCCTGCTCGCGGCTCTTGCCGACGAAGATGTGGGCGTCGCCGACGTCCGTCCACCCGTGCTTGTCGCTGATGCTCGCGTCGGGGGCCATCACGTTGATGATGGGGAGGTTGTGCCGCTGGCCGATGAGGTAGTCGTTCTCATCGTGCGCCGGCGTCACCTTCAGGAACCCGGTGGCGAACTTCGCCTTCGGGTCCACGCCCTCCATGTCCGGGTCGAGCGCCGGCATGACGACGTAGTCGTCCTCCACGATCGGGATCAGCCGGCCGACGATCGGCAGTTCGACCATCAGCCCGCGCAGCGGCACGGCGCGCCGGTCGTTGGGGTTGACCGCGACGGCGGTGTCGCCGAGGTACGTCTCCGGCCGCGTCGTCGCGACGGTCACCCAGGCCTGGTTCTCCGTCGGCTGCGTCTCCGCGCCGGGGAAGCCGCGGAGCGCGAGTTCGCCCCACGTGACGGGCTGGGCGTCTTCGCCGGGCGCCGGCGGGTGCACCAGCGGGTAGCGGAGGTAGTAAAACGCGCCGTCCACCTCCTCCATCTCGACTTCGTCGTCCGCAAGAGCGGTCTGCGTCACCGGGTCCCAGTTGACCAGCCGCTTGCCGCGGTAGATCAGCCCGTCGCGGAAGAGGCGGAAGAACGCCTCGCGGACCGCCGCGGCGCACTGCTCGTCCATCGTGAAGCGCTGGCGAGCCCAGTCGCACGAGCATCCCATCGCCTTGAGTTGCTCGGTGATCGTCGCCTCGTACTCGTCCTTGAAGGCCTGGATCTTGGCGACGAACTCGTCGCGCGAGAAGTCCGTGCGGCGCTTCCCCTCCTCCCGCTGCACGCGCTTCTCGACGACGGTCTGCGTGGCGATCCCCGCGTGGTCCGTCCCCGGCATCCAGAGCGTTTCGTACCCCATCATCCGGTGAGCGCGGATGAGGATGTCCTGGATCGTGTTGTTCAGCGCGTGGCCCAGGTGCAGGGCGGCGGTGACGTTCGGCGGCGGGATGACGATGCTGTACGGCCGCTTGGCCGGGCCGGGGGTGGTCGCCCCCTCCTGCGTGCGGATCGGCTCGGCGTGGAACGCGCCGGAGCGCTCCCATTTGTCGCGGATGCGCCCCTCGTGCTCGACGGGCTTGTAGACCTTGGGGAGACCCTCGCCGCTCGCGGCGGTCGGCTTCTGGGGGGCGGCGGGTTTGGGAGCAGGGGGTGGGGCTGTGGACATGGCTTGGGAACCGCTTTCTGAACCCTCC
>CALAFV010000310.1 GCA_937891445.1 uncultured Phycisphaerales bacterium
ACGAGCGACCTCGCGTACTCCGCGGTGGTCGCCAGCCTGTCCAGATCAACGCCCGTTTCGTACCCGGACTCGTGAACCGTTCTCACGAGCAGTTCCGTCGAGATGTTCCCCGGCGCCCGCTTGCCGGGCGTGGAGGCGTACGGGCAGCCGCCAAGGCCGGCGACCGAACCATCGAAGGAGCGGATGCCCATGTCGAGCGCCACCTTCACGCATTCGGCGGCGCGGCCGAAAGTGTCATGCAGGTGCAGCGTGATGGCTCGCTCGCCCGGAGCAGCCCGCCCCAGCCATTGTTCGCCGACGCGATCAAGCACGGAACGAAGCATGTTGGCCACGGACTCGGGGGTGCCGGCGCCGATCGTGTCGCCAAGGTCCAGTTCGTCCACGCCCGCGTCCACCAGCAGACCGGCGACGGCCGCGACGTTCTCAGGGGCGATCGCTCCCTCAAACGGGCAGGCGATAGCGCACGAGATGTAGCCGCGCACGAGGATCCGCTCCGCTTTGGCCATCGCGATCACCGGTACGAAGCGCTCGATGGTCTCACGAATTCCTGCGTTCGTGTTGCGCCGCGAGAACGTTTCGGACGCGGCGGTGAAGACGGCCACCTTATCGAGCGGGCGAACCTGAGGGCCGACCCGGATCGCGGGTTGGGCGGCACGCATCGCGTTGAGCGCCGACTCCATCCCCTTCGCATTGGGCACCAGCGCCGAGAACCGCACCCCATCGTGCTTGCTCTTTGCCGCCTCGGCAAGCACCTCGGATGCATCGCCAAGTTGGGGAACCCACTTGGCCGACACGAAACTGGTCACCTCGACTTCGTCCACCCCGCAGGTGCACAGTTTCTCCACGAGGGTCGCCTTGTCGAGCGTCGGAACGAACCCCGGCTCGTTCTGCAACCCGTCCCGCGGCGAGACGTCCGTGATGCGGACCCGTTCGGCCATGCCTTATTCCACCGATGCCCAGTGCCCAGTCCCCGGCGCCTTCCCCATCACGTCGTGTAGTCCGCGTTGATTCTCACATACTCCGCCGACAGGTCGCACCCCATCATCCACGCCGACCCCGGCCCGTCGCCGACCGTCAGCACCATCTCGACGCGGTCGGCTCCCATCGCCGCCCGCAGGCGCGGGTCGCTCTTGTCCGTCCCCGTCGGCACGCCGCGGCGGTACACCTCCACGCCCCCGATCGTGAGCGACGTCGCCAACGGATCGAACGGCACCCCCGCGTTCCCCGCCGCGGTCACGATCCGTCCCCAGTTGGGGTCCTTTCCGTGCACGGCGCACTTCACCAGCGGTGAGTCCACCACGCACCGCGCCATCCGCTCCGCGTCGCTCTCGCTCCGCGCCCCGCGCACCACCACGCGGAAGATGCGGCTGGCCCCCTCGCCGTCCTGCACGATCTGCTCCGCGAGTTGCTCACACAGGCTGTGCAGCGCGGCGCGGAAGCCGTGGTACTCCGGCATGTCCTCGTGCAGCGTGCGCCCCGGCGCGGCCCCGCTGGCCATCGCGATGACCGTGTCCGAGCAACTCGGGTGCGCATCGACGCTGATGCGGTCGAAACTCCCCCGCGCCGCCCACTCCAGCGCCTTCTGAAGCGCCCGGTGCTCAATCGCGGCGTCGGTCGTGATGAACGCAAGCATCGTCCCGTGCGGCGGGCCCCCGGACGCCGAGTCCAGTTGCGGCGCGATCATCCCCGAGCCCTTCGCGATCGCCCCGATGTGCACCTGGTGTCCGAACAGTTCGATCTCCCGGTGGGCGCTCTTGGGCACCAGGTCGGTCGTCATGATCGACCTCGCCGCCGCCGAGTCCGCGTCTTCGCCTCGCGCCAGTTGCGACACCAGTTTCGGGATCGCTTCGACGATCCGCTCCACGGACAGCCGCCGCCCGATCACGCCCGTCGAGCAGGGGAGCACCTCCCGCACGGGGCACCCCAGGGCCCTCGCCACGGCCTCCATGCACATCTCGGCGTCGCGCACGCCCTCCTCCCCCGTCGCGGCGTTGGCCGCGCCGGCGTTGACCAGCACCGCCCGCAGCGCCGCTCCCTCCCCTCTGCCCGCCGCCTCGCGCCAGCGCCGCCCGATCAGGATCGGCGCCCCGACGACCGCGTTGCGCGTGAACACCGCCGCCGCCGACCGCCGCGGCTCGATCCGGTGCCCGCCCGCTCCCGTGCCCTCGGCCACCTCGTCACAAACGATCAGCGCAAGGTCCGACTTCCCCGACGGCTTGAGCCCCGCCGCGAGGCCGGCCGCACGGAATCCAAGTGGTCTGGTGATCACTTCGAGAGTCTCCGCCCGCCCTCCCCACGGCGGCAAGCGGAGCGCGGCGTGGGGGGCGGCACTACATTAGCGCTGCAGCCGCTGGAGCCGCACCGGCCGCTCGGTGGTCCCCAGCGGCTCGAGGACGAGACTGACGGAGAGGTCGTCCGTCAGGTTGTCGTAGTCCATTGACAGCCCCAGCGTCAGGGCCTGGAACCGCCGGCGCACCGTTCCGCCGTAAGCACGGAACTCGCCGGCGTCGGTGTCGTACGTGGCGTAGCCGTCCGCTGAGTACTTGCGGCTCAGCCGCGCGGCGGCGCCGACGTCGATGTACGTGATGTCGCGGGCGTTGATGTACCGCAGTTCCGTGAAGGTCCGGAAGTCGGGCGAGTGCTCGAATGTTCCGCCGACGACCGTCCTCGCCGGCTGGTTGATCTCGAAGTCGTACACCGTGTTGAACACGAAGCCCACGGCGTCGGTGATCTGCCAGCGCAGGTCGGCGGTGAAGAAGTCGCCTCCCAGCAGCGAGTACTCGGGCCGGTACTCGACGAACCGCGGGATCGGGCTCTCGCGGTCGCTGTCGCCGCTGGACGACACGTAGTCGAGATTCAGCGTCAGCACGTCGACGGTGCGCCACCGCCCCGGCCCGCCGCGCTTGGTCTGCCACGTCTGCTTCACCCCCGCGCGCACCGCCGCGCCCGTGGCCAGCGACTCGACGCTCTCGTCGTACACCGGCAACTCGGTCTGGTCGAGGTTCGACCCCGCGGCCCACACCGTCACGCTGGGCTCGACGATGTGCCGGATGCGGTGCAGGTCGAAGAACCCCGAATCCACCGAGTCGTCGATCCGCTCGATGCTCGTCGAGATGCGCACGCCGCCGCCGGCCCAGACCCGCGTCCGGTCGTCGTCATCCCCGTTGAAGTCCTCGAACCCCGTGTCGTACGCCGTGAAGCGCCCGACGGCGAAGGGGACGAACTTCAGCGGCCCGAAGTCCGCCGTGATGGAGACCTCGTGCCGCGTGTCGAATCGCGTCACCGGCTCCTGCGTCAGCCCCGCGGCTCGCAGCCGGTCGCTCAGCCGCTCGTCGGGCAGGATGCCGAAGGCGTCCAGCGCCCGCTGGTCCGTGTCGTACCCCAGTTGGCGGGCCGTCGGCTCCGTGAAGTTGAAGGCCAGGCGCGACAGCCGGTACTCGTGCGTCCACGTCAGCAGCCCCGGCGCCTTGCCGAACAGGTCGTCGGCCACGCGGGCGTACCCGACTTCCGGCAGCCGGTCCACGTCGTACCCCTGCGACTGGAGCAGGTACTGGTTGGGCGTGAAGTCCATCACGTTCGCCTGCGCCAGCACCCAGAGCGACGACTGTTCGTCCAGCCGCCGCAGGTACGCCGCGTTGGTGAACTCCCGCCGGTTGCGCGCCATGTCGCGGAAAAACGCGTCCACGAACGTCTCGTCCGAGACGTACGCCCCCTCCAGTTGCAGCGACCAGCGCTCGTCGATCTTCCAGAGGTGCTCGCCCAGCAGCAGCGACCGCGTGTCGTTCTCGCGGTTGATCTCCGCGCCGCTGGACAGTTCGTCCGTTCCGTCGTCTTCGATCAGCGTGTACCCGAAGAACGCGCCGCGCGAGTCTTCCCGCAGCCAGTGGACGCTGCCGCCCAGCGCGGCGCCGCGCTCGAAGTACCCGTCCACCAGCAGCCGCGCGTCGATCCCCTCCGGCGCCTGCACCCCCAGCAGCGCGAACGGGTCCCACGTCGTCCGCAGCGCCAGACCGCTGTTGCTGGAGTTTTCAAGCGCCACCGCTCGCAGCGGCATGCTTTCAACGTCCCCCGCGAACCGCGGCCAGTAGAAGAACGGGAGCGACCCGAACCGGAACGTCACGTCGTCCGCCCGCACCAGTGTCGAGTCCTGCTTCCCTCGTTCCCCCGGCACGTGCGTCACGGTGATCTCCGACGCCCCGATCGAGAACGTCGGCTCGAAGAACCGCGAGTTGCTCAGGGTCGCGCCGCGGGCCGAGAACTGGTTCTCCCCCTCCTGCCGCATCGCCTTGGCCCGCACGTACAGCGGCATCCCGACCTGCTCGTCATAGGTCCAGAAGACCGCTTCTACGGCCAGGGCCCGCTGGTTCTGCACGTCGTAGTAGATCCGCGGCGCCCGCAGCGTGTACTCGCCCTGGTTCGGATCGCGGCGCGTGGCGACGACGTTTCCCTCCAGGTACAGCCCGATCACGTCCTCCACGTTCGGGTTGGTCACCAGTTGTGTGGTGTCGCCCACGCGCAGGAAGGCCACGCCGCGCTCCGCGACGATCTCCACCATCTCCCCCTGCCCCGGGTTCACGTACTGAACCACCAGCCCCCCTGTGAAGATCAGTGCCCCTTCGCCCCCTTCCTGGCCACCGGCGAGCACGGCGTTCCCGTGTACCGGGTCCGGCGCGAACGTGATCCTCCCCTCGCCGAAGATCGGCTCCCCCGGCGCCCGCGGCGGCAGCCGCGTTCCTTCCCCCGTCACACGCTCCCCGGTCGCCAGCGGCGATTCGGGCTCGAACGGCCGGGCCGCTCCCGGCCGAATCGGCGCCTGCGGGTCAAACGGCTCGCGCGCCGGCGGCACAGGCCCCGCATCTTCTGCTACGCCGGCGACCTCACGCAGCAGCCTCGCCAGCCTCGCCTCGCCCTCGACCACCAGCGGATCGTCCGCCCGCTCCTGGCGCAGCAGGTCCGCCGCCAGCACCACGTCCCCCGCCACGATCCCCGTCACCAGCAGCCGGTCCCCCGACGCCGAGATGCCGGACTTCGCCGCCGGGTCGCCGACGCGGTCGAGGTACGCCGCCACCTGGTACACGGGGATCGACGGATCGTGCTCGGCCACGCCGATCTGCTCGATCCACACCGCCGCCCCCACCGCGCTGAACCGATACACCCCCAGTTCGATCCCCGCATCGCCCGTCAGCAGCAACCGTCGCGTCGGCTGCGACGCGGGATCCTCGGGCGCCTCTGTCCACGTCAGCGCTCGCGAGGCTCGCAGCCGCACGCCCCCCGGCTGCACGCCAGCGCCGATCGTCAGCCCCGCGAACGTCCGCCCCGTCAGCGGCGGCACGGCCCGTTCCGCCGCTCCATCCTGCCGCGGCAGGTCGATGCCGCTGTGCGCAACGCTCCCGCCCGTCGCGACGAGCATCGCCAGCAGGGCCGCGGCCGTCCGTGCACGCTGAGTTCGGTTCCTCTCCATCCGCTCCGTGGTGGTTCCTTGCTGTGGGCAGGTTGGGGGTGGGGTGGG
>CALAFV010000311.1 GCA_937891445.1 uncultured Phycisphaerales bacterium
CCCGGCGATCGCGTACGCGACGACCAGCGGCGGGCTGGCGAGGTAGTTCGCCTTCACATCGGGGTTGATGCGCCCCTCAAAGTTGCGGTTGCCCGAGAGCACGGAGGCGACGACCAGATCCCCGGTCTTGATCGCCGCGACGATCTCCGGCGCCAGCGGCCCGGAGTTGCCGATGCACGTCGTGCACCCGTACCCCACGGTGTGGAAGCCCAGGGCCTCGAGGTCCTCCGTGAGGTTCGCCTTGTCGTAGTACGCGGTGACGACCGTCGAGCCGGGCGCCAGCGACGTCTTGACCCACGGCGCCCGCGTCAGGCCCAGCGCCCGGGCCTTGCGCGCCACCAGCCCCGCCGCGATCATCACGTCCGGGTTGCTCGTGTTCGTGCAACTGGTGATCGCGGCGATGACGACGTCGCCGTTGTACAGCCGGAACGTCTTGCCGTCGAGCGTGACGGGCACGCCCTTCTCCGCGGCGACGGGCTCCGCCGCGTTGACGGCGCCATGCCCGCCCTCGCCCCCCTCGCCCGCCCACCGGTCCACGCGCACTTCCTCGCCCGGCGCGGGCTTGCCGAAGGTATCCACGAGTTCCTTCCGCCACATCGCCTTCATCTGGCCCAGCACGACGCGGTCCTGCGGCCGGCGCGGGCCGGCCAGCGACGGCTGCACCGTGCCCAGGTCCAGTTCGAGCAGGTCGGTGAACTCCGGCTCCGGCGCCCCCGGCTGCCAGAACAGGCCGTTGGCCTTGCAGTACGCCTCCACCAGCGCCACCGTCGCCTCGTCGCGCCCGGTCAGCCGCAGGTAGTCGAGCGTGGCGTTGTCGATCGGGAAGAACCCCATCGTGGCGCCGTACTCGGGCGCCATGTTCGCGATCGTCGCGCGGTCCGCCACGGCCAGCGCCGCCAGCCCCTCCCCGCAGAACTCCACGAACTTGTCCACCACGCCGCGGGCGCGGAGCATCTCGGTGATCGTCAGCACCAGGTCCGTCGCCGTCGCCCCTTCGGGCAACCTGCCCTTGAGGCGGAAGCCGATCACCTCCGGCGTGAGCATGTAGATCGGCTGGCCGAGCATGCCCGCCTCGGCCTCGATCCCACCCACGCCCCAGCCGACGACGCCCAGGCCGTTGATCATCGTCGTGTGCGAGTCGGTGCCGACCAGCGAGTCGGGGTACGCCACGACCTCGCCGTCGATCTCGCGCGTCCACACGGCCTTGGCGAGGTACTCCAGGTTCACCTGGTGCACGATCCCCGTCGCCGGCGGCACCACGCGGAAGTTGCTCAGGCTCTGCTGCCCCCACTTGAGGAACTGGTACCGCTCGTTGTTGCGCTCGAACTCCTTCTGGGCGTTGATCGTCAGCGCCGCCCGCGTGCCGAACGCATCAACCTGCACCGAGTGGTCGATCACCAGGTCGCACGGCACCGCGGGATTGATCGCCGCCGGGTCGCCCCCCAGCCGCTTGATCGCGTCCCGCATCGCCGCCAGGTCCACCACGCACGGCACGCCGGTGAAGTCCTGCAGCACCACGCGCCCCGGCATGAACGGCAGTTCGACCTGCGCCGGGCTCTTGGCGTTCCAGTTCGCCAGCCCCGACACATCGTCCGCCGTGACGATGAACCCGTCCACGTTGCGGAGCATCGCCTCCAGCAGCACCTTGATCGAGAAGGGGAGGCGGTCCACGTGCCCGATCCCCTGCTTCTTCAGGGCGTTGAGGTCGTAGTACGTGTACGTGCCGTGCGGGGTCTTGAGGATTGCGCGGGAGTTGAACGGATCGGTGCGACGTGCCATGGGGTCCTCCTGCTGATTGAGCGCTCGGATCGCTTCATCGTCGGCGCGGACCGGCCATGAATCAAATACATTGATCTAACAAACTCGATCGATCCTGTTTATGACCGCCGCCCCGGCCGCACGCTCGCCAGCAGGTCCCGCTCGAACTCAGCCGCCGCCGGGCTCGGCACCCGGTCGGAACGCCGCACGATCGCCAGGGCTCTGCTCAGCCGCCCGTCGCGGCACGTCAGCCCCTCCGACCCCCGCAGCGCGAAGCGGCTGACGAACCCCACCCCAATCCCCGCCGCCACCATCTGCTTGATCGACTCGATCGACCGCAGTTCCATGATCACGTTCAGCGTCACCCCCGCCGCCTCGCTCGCCCGGTCGATCAGCACCCGCACCGCCGTCCCCGCCTCGAACGCCACGACCGGCTCCCCCGCCAGGTCGCGCCATCGAAACGACCGCGCCCCCGCAAGCGGATGCCGCGGCGGCACAATGAGCCGCATCTCATCCTCCACCAGCGGCACGACCACCAGCGGCTGCTTCCCGCCACCCCCGCCGGCCTCGGGGACCGGCAGCGTCACGATCCCCAGGTCCAGTTCCCCGCTCGCCACCGCCGCCGCGATGATGTTCGACCCCGCCTCGCGCACGTAGAACCGCAGCCCCGGCCGCCGACGCCGGATCCCCGACACCACCGGCGGCAGCAAGTACGTCGTCGCCGTCGCCCCGCCGCCGATGCGGATCGACCCGCGCTCCAGCCCGACGACCTGCCGCACCGCCTCGACCGCATCATCGACCCGGCGCAGCGCCTCCTCCGCCTGCGCGAGGAACACCCGCCCCGCCTCCGTCAGTTCCACCCCGCGCCCGGTCCGGTGCAGCAACTCGGCCCCGACTTCGGCCTCCAGTTTCCTGAGCATCGCCGACAGCGCCGGCTGCGACACGCCCAAAGCGCGCGCAGCGCGGGTCATGTGCCCGTGCTGAGCGATGGCGCGAAAGTACCGCAGCGGCGTCAGTTCCACACCGGGAGCGTACCGCGTCCCCGCCCGCGCCGGCACGTCCACACTCAAGCCCGCTCCGTCCCCGCGCCGACCCGCCGCCCGTGCTGCACCCCCAGCAGCGCCGCGACGCACGCCCACACCGCGCCGATCCCGATCGCCGCCGCCGCGCTGGGCACCGCGAGCACCGCCATCGCGCTCTCCGCCCAGATCCCCGCCTGGTCCCCGAACCGGTACACGAACGTGTCGATGAACTGCTTGGTCTTGTACCGGGCCTCCTGTCCCACGACCGTGTACAGCACCTCGCGCGTCGGCCGGTCCACCCCGTGGTGCACGGCGCGCGACGCCGCCTGGAACGCGATCAGCGTCCACGCCGCCGGGTGCGCCAGCAGCGCCGCGAACCCGCCGATCGTGAACAGCGGCATCGCCAGCAGCGTCCGCCGCACGCCGATGCTCCGCAGCACGCGCCCAGTCAACAGCACCTGCACCGCGACCGTCGCCACCTGGGTCCACAGGTTCACCTGCGCGAAGAACGCGGTGCGCTGGCCCCGATCCGGGAAGAACCGCTCGGCGATCCGCGCCTGCTCGACGTACAGAAATGTGTTCGTCACCGCGTAGCACAGCATGTACAGCGCGATCAGCACCAGGTAAGGCGAGGTCCCCAGCAGCCGCAGCCCCTCCCACACCCCCGGCCCCGGCTCGCGCGATTTCCCCGCGACCGCCCCGCCCGTGCCCTCCTGCGCCCACGACAGCCGCGACAGCCACCGCACGCACTGCGCCGCCACCTCGAGCAGCGCCGCGCTGACCAGCAGCAACATCACGGGCCGCACGCTCACCGTCACGCCCCCAACGCTGACCCCCGACGTCAGCGCCGCTGTCACCACCGACCCCGTCAGCGCCCCCAGCGTCCCCCCCACCGCGATCGCGCCGAACAGCCGCTTGCCCTGCTCCCGCGTGAACAGGTCCGACATCAGCGACCAGAAGACCGACACCGCGAACAGGTTGAAGACGCTCGTCCAGATGTAGAACGCTCGCCCAAGGTTCACCTGCCGCTCCGCCGGCGCGGCCTCGATGGCCAGCCAGAACGCCAGCAGGTTGAGAGCGAAGAAGCGGTACACCAGCGGGATGAACCGCCGCCGCGGCAGCCGCCCCACCAGCCACGCATACACCGGATGCGCCGCGAGCATCGCGACCAGCGTCCCCAGCCACAGCCACTTGAGGTTGCGGATCCCGCCGGCGACCCCCATCTCGTCGCGGATCGGCCGGATGATGAAGTACCCGAACAGAAGAAAGAAGAAGTACGCCGCCGACAACGCCAGCGCCTTCCCCTCGCCGGGCTGCACGAGCACCAGCCGCGCCAGCACCCGCCCGAAGCGCCCGCGCTCGCGCGACTCTTCATTCTGCGGATCAATGTTCACCCGCGCCGCTCCATGCGCGCACCTCGCGCCGGCCCCTCACCGTCAGCGGCATACCGCTTGCTTCGCTGACGGATGCCCCCGGATCGCGCATCCATGTTCGTGCCGCCGCGCCCGCGACGCAACCACGCCGCGGCACACGTGTAGAACCCGTCACGTCCGCCCGGCGCGAGCCCAGGCGCCCGGGCGCGGCGGGAGTTTCCCACCATGTCCACATCACGCCGCGACTTTATCCGCAGTTCCATGGGCGTCTGCCTCGCCGCCGGCGCCGGCATCTCCGCCGCCGCCCCAACGCTGGCCGCCCGCGCGGCGCAGCGCTCGCGGCCCAGGAGCCTGCTCATCCTCGGCGGCACCGCCTTTATCGGCCCTCACATCATCGACGCCGCCAGGGCCGCCGGCTACGAAGTCACGATCTTCAACCGCGGCGTCACCGAGGTCCGAACCCAGCGCCCCATCGACGGCGTCGAGAAGATCGTCGGCGACCGCGACCCCGACAAGGGCGACGGCCTGAAGAACCTCGAAGCCCGCATCAAGGAGAAAGGCGGCTGGGACGCCGTCATCGACACCTCGGGCTACTACCCGCGCATGGTCAAGGCCTCCGCCGAACTCCTCGCCCCCGTCGTCGGGCAGTACATCTTCATCTCGAGCATCTCCGTCTACGCCGACCACACACAGCCCGA
Source organism: uncultured Phycisphaerales bacterium (assembly GCA_937891445.1). Lineage (GTDB taxonomy): Bacteria > Planctomycetota > Phycisphaerae > Phycisphaerales > UBA1924 > CALAFV01. The sequence goes on from CALAFV010000311.1 coordinate 4,852, forward strand.
CATGGATGAGTCCGCTCCAGTCGGCACAATCGACGACCCCACCGTCGAGGAGATGGGCCCCGGCTACGCGAACTACGGCCCGCTCAAGGCCCTCTGCGAGCAGGCCGTCGAGGCCGCGCTCCCCGGCCGCGCCTGCAACGTCCGCCCCGGCTTCATCGTCGGCCCCGGCGACCCCACCGACCGCTTCACCTACTGGCCCGTGCGTTTCGACAAAGGCGGCGAGGTCCTCGTTCCCGGCACGCCCGACGACCCCATGCAGTTCATCGACGTGCGCGACCTCGCCAGGTGGCTCGTGCACCTCGTCGAGAAGCGCACGATGGGCGTTTTCAACGCCACCGGCCCCGTCGGCGGCTGCACCGTCGGCAACTTCGTGAAGGCCTGCCAGGCCGCCGCGAGTTCGCCCAGCACACCCGTGTACGTTGACGCCGACTTCCTCGAGAATCAGGGGCTCGGCGGCGGCGTTGTAACGATCCTCATCCCCAACCGCGGCGACGCCGCCGGCTTCCACCGTCGCTCCATCGCCCGGGCGGTCGTCGCGGGCTTCACCAGCCGCCCCGTCGAACAGACCGTGAAGGACACGCTGGCGTGGTGGCCCGGCGAGGTCGAGCGCCGCGTGCGCGTCACCAGGGACATCCTCGCCAGCGCCGAAGAGGAGAACGCCAAACTCCGCGCCGAAGGTAAAGAGGAGAAGCCTCTCCCCCGCATGGCCGACCCCGAGAAACTGCGAGCCGGTCTCGACCCGGAGCGCGAGGCCGCTATTCTCACCGCCTACCGCGAGCGCGCCGCCTCGGCCCCGGAAGGAGCCGAACGCGGCAGCGACACCCGCAACGACCAAAGGTAGTTTCCCACCAAGACCTCCAACGTGGCCCCGGGAGCTGCGCACGACTCCTGAGGGCCCCCCGCGGCCCCGGGCCTACACCCCCGGGGCCGCACTTGTTTTGTCGTCGGCATCGGACACACGCACAACCAGCGCCGAGTTCTTCGCGCCAAACGCCAGACAGTTGATCAGCGCAATGCGCTTCTCCCCCACTTCCCTCGCCACAAGCGGCGTGTAATCCAGATCACATTGCGGGTCCGGCTCGCGCAGGTGCGCCGTCGGCGGCAGGCATCCTCCTCTTCCATCCACTCCCGCCATCGCCCCCACCGTCGCCACCAGCGACGCCAGCCCGCACGCCCCCTGCGGGTGCCCGATGATCGCCTTGACCGAGTGCCCCACCAGCCGCCGTGCGTGCGTCTCACCGAAGGCCAACTTGACCGCCGCCGTCTCGCTCGTGTCGTTCAGTTTTGTGCTCGTCCCGTGGTAGTGCACGACCTCCACCTGCTCGACCTCCAGCCCAGCGTCCGCCACGGCCATCCGCATCGCCCGCGCGCTCTCCTCCATGTCCGGGCTCGGCCGCACGCGGTGATACGCGTCGCACGTCGCCCCGTACCCCATTACCTCGCCCAGCACGCACCCCCACGCCTCGCGCCGGCGCACCGACCGTTCCCGCTCCAGCACCACCGCCCACGCCCCCTCCCCCAGCACGAACCCGTCGCGCGTGCGATCAAACGGCCGCGACGCCGTGCGCGGGTCCTCACCCATCGCCGCCCAGTCGCGCACCGTGATGACGCGCAGCAGTTCCATCGACGACAGCGTCTCCCATCGCACGTGCGCATCGGCCCCGACGACGACCATCGCATCCAGTTCCCCCTCGCCCCCGCGCCGCCCCTGCGCCCGCAGCCGCTCCAGCGCGATCCCCACCGCGTCCGAGGCGGATGCGCACCCCGTGCTGATGCACCAACTCGGCCCCCGCAGCCCCAGCCGGATCGACACCTCGCCCGCGAGGTTCCCGTGCGTCGCGTTGGTGATCGTCCACAGCGACGCCGGCCTCCCCGCGAAGCCCGCGTGCATCTGATCCAGCGTGAAATCGATCCCCCCGCCCCCCGTCCCGAGCACCACCCCGATCCGCCGCGCCCGCTCCCTCTCCTCCTCTTCATAGGGCTCTTTGGCCCTTTGCCATCTGGCCATTTCGAGCGCCTCGCCCGCCGCCGCCAGCGCCATCGGCACAAGCCGCGGCAGGCGCCGCAGGTCCGCATCCTCCAGCACGCCGCGCGGCTCGAACCCGTCGATTCCCCCTTCCATCCCCACCGTCGCCGCGACGCGCGACCGGCACCGCCTGTCGCCAGGGTCGAACGCCCTCACCCCCGACCTGGCCTCCCGCACCGCCGCGATGTACGCCCCCACACCCACCCCCACCGGCGACACCGCCCCCATCCCGGTGATCAGCACACGCTCGCGTCCGCCGTCGTCCTCGGAAGAGGCGTGGCCCACGCCCAGATGGTAACGCCCCCCGCCTGACACACTTCTCACACGGCGCCCCCCAAGCATCCCCGCCGCAACGCCCACCCGGTCCACCGGGTATCCTCTCACCCGCGATGCCCTCGCCCCGCAAGCACACCCCGCGCTTCTCCGCCCTCGCCGCCGCGGCCGCGGCGTTTGCCGCGCTGGCGCACACCGCCGCCGCACAGTCCACCGAGTTCCGCCTGGGCACGGACGGCTCCTGGACCGTCGCCGCCGCTCCCCAGCCCGGCACGGACGAGGCCATCATCGCCGAGGCCCGCCGCGCCCTGGCCGAAGAGCGTCCCGAGGACGCCCGCCGCATCCTCGACCAGTGGATCGAGGACCACAAGCGCACCGACAACCCCTGGCTCCCCGAGGCGTACCTCCTCCGCGGCGACGCCCGCACCGCCGCCGGCGACGAGTTCCAGGCGCTGTACGACTACGAGACCGTCATCAAGGAGTTCCCGGCCTCCTCTTCCTATGTGAAGGCCATCGAGCGCGAACTCGACATCGCCGTGCGCTACGTCAACGGCCTGAAAACCAAGTTCCTCGGCCTGCGCCTCGTCGGCGCCCAGGACGCCGGCGAGGAACTGCTCATCCGCGTGCAGGAGCGCCTCCCCGGCTCGCGTCTCGCCGAGCGCGCGGGGATCGAACTGGCCGACTACTACTTCCGCACGCGCCAGATGGACCTCGCCACCGAGGCCTACTCGCTCTTCCTCCTCAACCACCCGCGCAGCCCCTACGCCCCCAAGGCGATGCAGCGCCGCGTCGCCGCCACCATCGCCCGCTTCAAGGGCCCGCGCTACAACGGCGGCCCGCTGCTGGACGCCACCATCCTCGTCCGCCGCTTCGCCGCCCTCTACCCCGCGCAGGCCGCCGCCGCCGGCATGGACGACGCCCTGCTGGCACGTATGGACGAGTCCGCCGGCGCCGAGATGCTCGAGAACGCCAAGTGGTACCTCCAGGTCGGCGATCCCGTCTCGGCCCGCTATGTCCTGCGCCGCCTTCTGGTCAGCCACCCGCGCACCGCCGCCGCCAGCACCGGCCTCCAGATCATGATCGAGCGCGGCTGGATCGACCTCGATGCGCCGGCCCCCACCACCGAGACCACTCAAAGCGGCGCTGCCGCTCAACCGCCGGCCGCAGATACCGACGCCGAGCCTCTTGAGCCGGCGGCCGCCGCCCCAGCCGCTTCCGCGCCCGGCGCCGACCGCCCGGAAGGAGGAGCGGCATGACCTTCCTCCGCGCTGCGCTCGCGCTCGCCCTCGCCGTGACCCTGCTCGGCTTGGCCTCGTGCGCTTCGGACCCGACCCAGGGCTACGCCTTCTCCTCCGCACGCCCGCAGTCCATCCGCACGGTCCACGTCCCCATCTTCAAGAACGACACCTACTTCCGCGGCGTCGAAGTCGAACTCACCGACGCCATCGTCAAAGAGATCCAGCGCTCCACCCCCTGGCGCGTCACCGGCGAGGCCAACGCCGACACGATCCTCTCCGGCGCCGTCGTCGCCGCCGACCTCCGCACGCTCTCCATCGCCCGCGAGACCGGGCTCTCGCAGGAGGTCGCCGTCGTCCTCACCGTGGACTTCGACTGGACGGATGCACGCTCCGGCCGGGCGCTGGCCAACCGCCGCGGCTTCGCCGCCTCCGAGGCCTTCGTCCCCGCGCTCGGTGTCGGCGAGCGCATCGGCGTCGGCCAGCAGGCCACCATCGACGAACTGGCCAAGGCCATCGTCGCCGAACTTCGTTCGAACTGGTGAGCGGTCCCGCACACGCCCGCGGCATAACGTTCTCCGGCCCATAACCGGTCTTTGTGGCCCCTTGCCCGAACGAATCCCGGGGCCGACCGTACCTCTTCTTGATCCACGCTCCCCCCGCAGTCGAATACACAGGGTCATGACGTTGCCCAAGCCCGAGCACAACCCCGAGCACCGCCCGGCCAACCCCTTCCGCGACCTCGTCCGTTTCGCAGCGCGAAACGCCGATGAGCGCCCCGGCCAGGGCGGCAACCGGAACCCCTCAGGCCCCTCCGGCTCCCCCGGCGGCGGCTCCGGCGGCGACGGCTCGGGCGGCCCCGGCGGCCGCCCCCCGGCCAACATGCGCCCCGCGCGAGGGCTCTTCGGCATCGTCTCCGTGCTGCTGGTCCTGCTCGTCCTCTTCGCCGTGATGAACAACGTCGCGGGCCAGAGCGGCACGATCACCTGGGCCGAGTTCAAGAACCTCTACGAAACCCGCCAGATCGACGTTGACAAGCAGATCTACGTCCGCGACACCGGCATCGACGCCTTCAAGCGCCCCGGCCCCGACGGCACCGCCGGCCGCGTCCGCGTCACCTTCGGCCCCGGCGAGCGCGAGTACATGGTCCGCCGCCTCGACGAACTCACCGGCGGCAACTACCGCTCCGTGCCCTCGTCCATCTGGGTCCAGTTCATCATCGGCATGCTGCCGGTGCTGCTGGTCGTCCTGCTCCTGTGGTTCCTCATCGCCCGCGGCCTGCGCTCCGCCGCCGGGGGCGCCGGCGGCATGCTCGGCAACTTCGGCAAGAGCCGCCACCGCACTCTCTCCAAGGAGATGACCGGCGTCACCTTCGCCGACGTCGCCGGCATCGACGAGGCCAAGGAAGAGGTCACCGAGATCATCGAGTTCCTCAAGAACCCCAAGCGCTTCATGCGCCTCGGCGGCCGCATCCCCCGCGGCGTCCTGCTCATCGGCGAGCCCGGCTGCGGCAAGACCCTCCTGGCCAAGGCCATCGCCGGCGAGGCCGACGTCCCCTTCTTCAGCATCTCCGGTTCCGACTTCGTCGAGATGTTCGTCGGCG
>CALAFV010000312.1 GCA_937891445.1 uncultured Phycisphaerales bacterium
CTTGCGAAGCGTCTGGGGCGTTCCTAGACTGGAATGATTCTAAGGAACAAGACGCCTTGGCTCGTGGAGGCGCCGGCCGTACGCTGGCGTCGGGCTCGCGGCCGGGCTGGCGGGGGGAGGGCGGAGAACGACTCGATGGCGCTGAAGCTCCCGATCTATCTCGATCACGCCGCGACCACCCCGTGCGACCCGCGCGTGGTCGAAGCGATGCTCCCGTACTTCACCGAGAAGTTCGGCAACCCCGGCAGCCGCTCGCACCGCTTCGGCTGGGAGGCGGAGGAAGCGGTGGACAAGGCCCGCGAGCAGGTCGCGCGGCTCATCGGGGCCGACCCGAAGGAGGTGATCTTCACCTCGGGGGCGACCGAGAGCAACAACCTGGCGATCCGCGGCGGGGCGTACATGTACGCCCGGGAGGGGGGGAACTCCCGCGGGCACATCATCAGCGCCATCCATGAGCACAAGGCGGTGCTCGATCCGTGCAAGCGGCTGGCCAAGGAGGGATTCGAGGTCACGTTCCTCGAGCCCGGGCGCGACGGCATCATCACCGCGGAGATGGTCAAGAACGCCATCCGCGATGACACGATCCTCGTGTCGATCATGTGGGCCAACAACGAGATCGGGACGATCAACGAGATCCCGGAGATCGGGAAGGTCGTCCGCGAGTACCGGGCCTCCAGCGGACGCGACGACATCCTCTTCCACACCGACGCGACGCAGTGGGCGGGCAAGATGCCGACCAACGTCGAGCGCGACGGGGTGGACCTGCTGAGCATGTCGGGCCACAAGATCTACGGGCCCAAGGGCGTCGGCGCCCTGTACGTCCGCCGGCGCAAGCCCCGCGTCCGCCTGCAGGCGCTGATCGACGGCGGCGGGCAGGAGCGCGGCTTCCGCTCCGGCACGCTCAACGTCACCGGCATCGTCGGCCTGGGGGCCGCGGCCGAGATCGCGCTGGCCGAGATGGACCGCGACGCGGAGCGCCTGCTGGCCCTGCGCAAGCGGCTGGAGGAGACGATCACCTCCAGCCTCGACGTCGTGGCGATCAACGGCCACCCGGAGCGCCGCCTGCCGCACCTGACCAACATCTCCTTCGGCTTTGTCGAGGGGGAGAGCCTGATGATGGCGGTCAAGGAGATCGCCTGCTCCAGCGGCTCGGCGTGCACCAGCGCGAGCCTGGAGCCCAGTTACGTGCTCAAGGCCCTGGGCGTCGGGGACGAACTGGCCCACTCCAGCCTCCGCCTGTCGATGGGCCGGTGGACGACGCAGGAGCAGGTGGACTACGCCGCGGAGCGGATCGTCGCCAACGTCCGCAAGCTCCGCGAACTGAGCCCGCTGTACGACATGTACAAGGAGGGCATCGACCTGAGCAAGGTCGAGTGGGCCCACCACTAAGGGGAATGGGCCAGATGGCAAAGGGCCAGATGGCCAGGAAGTCGGAGTCACGGGAGCCGGCGCAGGAACAGAAAGTCTGATTTGGCCATTTGGCCCCTTGCCATCTGGCTATTTGGAGCGCAGCAATGGCCTACGGCCCAAAGATCATCGACCACTACGAGAACCCGCGCAACGTGGGCACCTTCGGCACGCAGGCCGAGGTGAAGACCCGCAAGGACATCGGCGTCGGGCTCGTCGGCGCGCCCGAGTGCGGCGACGTCATGCAGTTGCAGATCAAGGTCAACGAGCAGACCGGCGTCATCGAGGACGCGAAGTTCAAGTGCTTCGGCTGCGGCTCGGCGATCGCCTCCAGTTCGCTGGCCACCGAGTGGCTCAAGGGCCGCACGCTCGAGGAGGGCCTGGCGATCAAGAACACCGACATCGTGCAGGAACTGAGCCTGCCGCCGGTGAAGATCCACTGCTCCGTGCTCGCCGAGGACGCCATCAAGGCGGCCATCGCCGACTACAAGCAGAAGAACGGCCTGCCCGTCGAGGATCCCCACAGCGCCGCGGCGGCCCACTGAGCCCGGGCTTGCCTCCCGCCGGCCCGAACAACGGCCTCCCGCGGGCGTAAGAACAGCATAAGATCAGCGTGAGCAGAGCCCGGCGCGGCCGACCGGCCGAGCGGGCCAACCGAGGAGTTCCGCAGATGTCCGACACCGCCGCCACCGCGACCCCGACCCAGGCGGACACCGAAGCCCGCATCTTCCTGACCGAGCGCGCGGCGGAAGAGGTCAAGCGCATCATCGCCCAGGAGGAACTCGATCCCGCCAAGATCCGCCTCCGCGTCGGCGTCAAGGGCGGCGGGTGCTCCGGCTTCTCCTACCTGCTCGACCTGACCGAGACGCAGAAGGAGACCGACGAGGTCTTCGACCAGCACGGCATCACGATCATCTGCGACCCCAAGAGCCTCCTGTATCTCAGCGGGACCACCGTGGACTACAAGGACGAGGGGATTGGCAGCCGCGGCTTCATCTTCCAGAACCCCAACGCCACCAGCTCGTGCGGGTGCGGCTCGAGTTTCGCGATCTGACGCCCGCCCACGATCGGCCGAACCAACCGACGGAGCCGCTCAACCGGGCGGCTCCGCTCACTTTTGCCGCATGGCGTTGCCGGGCGCGCCGCGGCGGCGCATCGCCTTCCGGAACCCGCACGGTGGCTCGGTGTGCCTCCTTTTTTGCGGTGCCCGATTGCGGCCCAGCGCGGCGGCCGTAAGAATGGCGAAGGTACGCAGGGGAAGGAGTCTGGAGGGGGCCGAGAGAGGGACGGGGGAGAGGGGAGAGCCGGCATGGCTGCCGGCCGCTCTCCAGGCCGGAGGGTGTCCACGGTGGGCCGCGGCGGGGTCCAAGGGGACCGGCGTCCGCGGAGCTAGAGGAGCCGGTCGCTCGCCCCGTGTCCCCGGCAGAGGGGGCGCGGGCCGCGGGGCGTCACGGTGCCAGGAAGGTCGTGAAATGAACGAAGCCACGTCTCTCGAGACGACGCAAGGGTTTGCACCGCCGACCGTCACGCAGTTCAGCGTCTTCCTCGAGAACCGGGTGGGTCGTCTTCACGAACTCGTGCGGGCTTTCGATCGATCCAGCGCGGCGCTGTGCGCCCTGAGCGTGCACGACGCCACCGACCACGCCGTGGTCCGCATCATCACCAACGACTCGCACGAGGCCGAACTGCTGCTCACGCGCCAGGGCATGGCCTTCACCAAGACCGAACTGCTGGTGGTCGAACTCGGCCGCACGCACGGGCTGGAGCGGCTGTGCATGTACCTGCTGGGGGCCGAGTTGAACATCCGCTTCGCGTACCCCCTGATGCTCCGCCCCAACGGCACGCCGACGATCGCGCTGGCCGTGGACGACATCACGCTCGCGGGCCAGATCCTGCGCCGCAAGGAGTTCCGGCTCTTCGGGGAGGCCGACCTGCCGCGGACCGGGTCGTGAGCCGCTTCATCGCATGACACCCGATCCCTATCACCTCACACCGGCCGATGCCGCGCGCATCGCCATCGCCGGCGACGTGTACACCATTCTCCTGACGGGGGAGCACACCGGCGGGGCGCTGATGATGGCGGACCAGACCGTCTTCCCCGGCGGCGGCCCGCCGCCGCACACGCACTCGCGCGAGGACGAAACGTTCTACATCATCGAGGGCACGGTGACCTTCACGGCGGCTGGGCGGACGTTCACCGCCGGCCCCGGCGAGGCCGTGCACGTCCCGCGCGGCGTGCTCCACACGTTCCGTAACGAGTCGGGCGCCCGGGCCCGCATGCTCGTGATCTGCCGCCCCGCGGGGATCGAGCGGATGTTCATGGAGATCGGCACGCCGTGGTCGGGGCCGCCGACGGAAGCGCCCCCGCCGCCGGGCCCGGCGGACATCGAGCGGATCCTGACGGTCTGCCCGCGCTACGGCGTGGAGATCCACGCGCCGCAGGCGTGACTCAGGTCGGCAGCGCCAGGTCCGTCACGTTCTCGAACCGCCAGCGCTCGAAGCCCGGCTCCCAGAACAGCCGCGCCAGTTCGCCATCGTCCGTGCGGGCGAAGACGTTGAGGCTGCTGTCCTGCCCCGAGAGGCCGATCAGCGGCCGGCCCAGGCTCGCATCCGGCGGCACGTCGTCGGCGCCGGCCGCGAGTTTCGCGGTGGCCCACCCCTCGTCCACGCGGGCCGGGGCCCACCAGTAGGTGACGATCTCGCCGGTCTCGGCGTCCACGCCGACGATGTTCAACCCGCCCCACGGGGCGACGAAACTCGCCAGGCTCTCGGGCTGCATGAGCGGGCCGCCGGCGTCGGCGGTCAGGTCGCTGTTGAACCACACGCCCGGGATGCTGGGGACGAACCACGTGACGAGCACGCGGCCGCTGGGGTCCACGCCGGCGATGTTGATGCCGTCCCACGGCGTCAGGTACACCGTCAGCCCGCCGGCCAGGGGCGGGGTGCCGAAGGCATCGCTCAGGTTCGTGGCCTGCCACGTCTCCAGGCCGGGGGCCCACCAGACGGACCAGACGTCCCCCGCCGCGTCGAGCCCGGCGATGTTCAGCCCGCCCCAACTGGTCGCGTAGGCGACCAGGTCGCCGGTGAAGTTCGGCGTGGCGAAGCCGTTGGGCGCGAGTTGGTCCGCGGAGAGATTGGTCACGTCCCACTCGAACCCGCCGCCGGCGCTGTCGGGGCGCGTGCGACCGGTCTGGAAGAACCGGATGATGTCGCCGCCGGCGTTGCGTCCGATGAGGTTGACCTGCCCGGCTGGAGCGATCATCACGTCCAGGTCCGTCACGGCGGTGAGGTTCCGCGCGGTCTCAACGGTCAGGTCGCGGAAACTCCACCGCCCTCGCTCGTCCTGCCTGAAGAGGATCACGTGCCCGTTGGCGGCGGTGCCGGCGGCGTAGACGTCGTGGTCGCGCGGGTCCTCCCACGCGACCAGGTCGCTGGTGATCGCCGGCGCCCCGGAGGCGACGACGGGGTCGGTGACGAACCACTGCGGCTCCGCGCCGCCGCGGCGGAGGGCGTACACCAGGTCCGTTCCGGTGGGGGACGTCGCCGGCACCGTGAGCACCGTGTCGTGGATGAGCGGGCCGCCGGCGCGCGTCGCGATGCCGGCGACGGCGTCGATGAACTCGCCGTCGTCCCAGAAGATCGGCAGCAGCGTCTGGCCGCCGTCGGAGACGATGAAGACCAGGTCCTCGCTGGTGCCGCGCGGGCGGAGGGTGAGCGTGTGGCCCGAGAGCGTCCATGTCCCGCGCGAGATCGGCCTTCGCTTGCCGTCGTCGTACTCGTCCAGGTCATAGAAGAAGTAGTCGCCGTCGGGCTCAAGATCGAGGAACCGCTGCGCGAACGCCAGGTCGCCCTCGTCGCGGATGTCGTTGGCCGCCGGGTCCGCCACCGCCCAGGCCAGGAGGTACCCGCCGGCCAGTTGCGGCATGGTGACCATCGCGTCGGTCCGGACGGCCATCCCGAAGGAGATGATGTCGTCGGACTCGGCCATGTCCGCAAAGATGAGCGTCTGGCCGTCGCGGCTGAGGTAGAAGTACTCCCCCAGGGTCGTGATGAACAGCCCCTTGGCGGCCACCGAGTCGATGATGCTCATCGGCCGCGCGACGGATCCCTGCTCGATGATCCAGTTGATCGTGTTGCCGGTGATGCTGAGCGTCCCGGTCCCGTTGAACGGCTCGCCGTCGTCCACGCCGATGAGGCTGAACCGCCACGTCCCCGCGATCGACTCGAGCGTGGCGGTGTCGGGCCGGTCCACGATGAGTTCGAGTTCCTGCGCGAACTCGGACTTTCGACTGAAGCCGTCCACGTTGGAGCGCCGGCGCTGGGCGTAGAACCACCCCGGCCCATCGCGGAACTGCGCGCCGTTGGTCTCGTCCGGATCGGAGACCAGCCCGCGGTCGGGGGAGCGCGTGAAGCGGTAGTCGGCGAGGTTGTGGATGCGGGCGTACTCGAGCCCTTCGTCCACGACGCGCCCGTTGCGGGCCGACTCGAACGTCGTGCCGCTGGTCCTTCCGTCGTCGTCGATGAACCCCTCGGTCGCGAACGTCTCGACGGAGAAGTTGGCCCCGGAGATGAAGACCATCCCGACGCTGGCGAAGTCCGACGCGAGCAGGACGCGCGGCTCGAGGGGCTCGATGGGGGCGAACGGATGGGCGGAGCGCGGGGGCGCGAACCTCGGGCGTGTCATGGCGTGACCTCTGTGGGGAGCGGGCGACGCGTGCGCGGCGGGCGGCTGCCGGGGGCGGGCGCCGCCGGTGGGCCCCGGTACGCAGCATCCTTGGCGCCGCCGGTATGGCCGGCGCACGGATTCTTCAGATTCACCTAACCGCGTCCGCCGCGGCCGTATTCCCCGGTCTCGGCCCGGCGCAAGGCCGCGCGGCGATGGGGCGTACAGTCGGGCGGTGAGGCCGACCCTGCTTGTCATTTCGAGCAGCCTCAGCCCGACGAGCCGCTCACGCATCCTTGCGCGGGCGGTGCACGAGCGGCTGCGCCTGGCGGGCCACGCGGCCGAGTTCCTCGATCTTGCGGCCTGTGACCTGCCGCTGTGCGAGGGCGACGGCGCGGCGCAGGCCCCTGCGGCCGTGGATGTGCGGCGCGCGATCGCGGAGGCCGACGGCATCGCGCTGTCCTTCCCCATCTACAACTACGACGCCGGGGCCGCGGCCAAGAACCTGATCGAACTGACCGGATCGGCGTGGGAGGACAAGGTCGTCGCGATGCTGTGCGCCGCCGGGGCCCGCACGAGTTACATGGCCCCGATGAGCCTCGCCGCCTCGCTCATGCTGGACTTCCGCTGCCACATCGTTCCGCGGTTCCTCATGGCCGTGCCGGAGGACTTCCGCGGCGACAGCATCGAGAGCCAGAACGTCCGGGCCCGGATCGACGACCTCGCGGCGGACCTGGCGCGGGTGACGGTGGCGCTGCGGGGTTGGGAGCGCGCAGAGCAGGCTCAGGACTGAGTGTCTAGGCGTCGCTTGGCTCGTCGGCGGCCGATTCTCGCGGCACATCCGGACGGTGCAGGCCGAAGCGCGTGAGCGTCCGCCGCAGGTCCGACGGCCAGGGGGAGCGGACGTCCACCGTGGCGCCCGTCACCGGATGCGTGAACACGAGGCGGTGGGCGTGCAGCGCCAGGCGCGGCGCCGCGGCGGCGACGACCTTGGAGGCGTAGAAGCGATCGCCCAGGATCGGGCTGCCGATGGCGTCGAGATGGACGCGGACCTGGTGGAGCCGGCCGGTGAGCGGGCGGGCCTCGATCAGCGCGGCGGTGGGGGAGACCTCCAGCACGCGGTAGGCCGTCTGCGCCGGCTTGCCCGCCGAGCGGGAGATCCGCGCGAGTTTCTGGCCGGTCTTGGTCGCCGTGGTCTCCACCAGCGGCAGGTCGATCACGCCGGCCTGCTTCGCGGGCGCTTTGCTGCACACGGCCCAGTAGAACTTCCGGACCCGTCGCTGCTCGAAGTCCTGGCGCAGCGCGTCGTACGCCCTGGGCGTCAGCGCCACGACGAGCAGCCCGCTGGTTTCCTTGTCGAGCCGGTGCAGGAGGCCGAAGTCGCGAGCCTTGCCGAGGTTCTGCAGCGCGGTTCCGTAGCGGGCGAAGAGGCCGTTGAGGAGCGTGTCGGTGAGGTGGCCCTTGCCGGGCTGCGTGGTGAGGCCGGCTCGCTTTTCGACGACGAGGACGTCCGCGTCCTCGTAGCGCACCTTGAACGTTACATGCTCGCTGGGCTCGATCGAGAGCGTCGCCATGCCGGCCCGCCCTCCCTCAGCCCGTCGGCGCGGGCGTCGCCGCCCCCGCCGCGCCGGGGCACGCTTCATAATCGAGGTACCACCGCAGTTCGCCGCCGACCGGGTTGATCCCCAGGATCGGCAGTTCCTCCGCCGCGCCGCGCTCGCTGGCCCGGCTGGAGCGCCACGCGGCTTCCACCTTGCCCACGGCGGGGCGCTTCCCGCCGCCGGTGACCATCACGCTCAGCAGGCGCGACGCGTTGAGCAGGCGGTAGGTCATCGTCACGCGGTCCGGCGGCGTGACCGTCGGCCCCGAGTTCACGACCACCAGCCGCTGCTCCTCGCGCAGCGCCGGCGAGTGGGGGAACAGCGACGCGGTGTGCCCGTCGCTGCCCATCCCCAGCAGGACGTAGTCGAGCCGGTCCTGGCCCTTTTCGCGCCAGCCGAGCGTTTCCTGCAGCACTCGTTCGTACTGCACGTCCGCGTCGTCGGCCATCGCGAAGATGGGGTGGATCTGCTCGCGCGGGATGTCGGAGTGGTCGCCGATGATCTCGTTGATCATCTTGAAGTTGGACCGCTCATCGTCAAAGGGGACGCGGCGCTCGTCCACGATCCACAGGTGCGTCCGGCGCCAGGGGAGTTCGCGGTAGGACGGGTCGTACATCAGCCGCATGTACAGCGGCACGGGCGTGCTTCCGCCCGAGAGGGCCAGGTGGAAGTCCCCGAACGTCCGGACGCACTGGTGCGCCTGGAGCAGCAGGTCGGCGGCGATGGCGTCCACGACCTCGTCGGGGGTCTCGCGCACGACCACCGTCCCGGGGAGGCGGGGGGTCGGCGGGATGGGGGCCAGTTCGTAGATCTCGCCCATGTGGGGGATTGTGGCCCCTCCGGCTCCGGAATGCCACCCCCCCTCCCCGTCCACTTTCCCCGCTCGCTTCGCCTCCCCCGCGCGGGGGAGCGTCCGGCGCTGGGACGTGCCTCCTGAGGCCCGGCTCACATCTGCGCAGGCTCCGCCCGGATTCCGGTCGCTCGGCCGCGCTTTTGTCAGGGGGCGCGGGTACGGTCGAAGGGGGATGGTCGCCCGAGCAGAGGGGGACGCATGAGGGTGCTCATCGTCGGCGGCGGGATCGGCGGCCTCACCGCCGCCATTGCGCTCTGCCGCCTTGCCGGCCGCGAGGGGGGTGGGCTCGATGTCCGGCTGGTCGAACGCTCGCCCGGTCCGCGCGAGAGCGGCGCGGGGATCTCCATCTGGGGCAACGCGATCCGCGCCCTGCGCTCCCTGGGGGCCGATGGCCCCGTCGTCCGCGCCGGCGAGATCATCCGGACGGCCGAGGTGCGGGCGCGGCGCGGCCGGCTTCTGTCGCGGTTCGATGTGGCCGCCGCGGACGCCGCCCTGGGCGCTCCCAGCATCATCATCCACCGGGCCGACCTGCTGGGGGCGCTGCTCTCTCAGGTCCCTGCGGGCGTGGCCCGCGCGATCCGCTTCGGCGCCCGCCTGGTCGGTCTTGAGCAAGACGATCGCGGGGTCACGGCGCACTTCGACGCCGGACCGCCGGAGCGGGCCGACGTGCTCATCGGCGCCGACGGCGCCAACTCGGCCGTCCGCCGGGCCCTATGGGGCGAAGGTGGCGGGGAGGGGGGGAACCGGTTCGTCGGGGAGACGTGCTGGCGCACGGTCGTTGACTACCCCACGTGCAGCGCCGTGCCGCGTGGCTACGTGTGCGAGGCGTGGGGGCGCGGCGTGCGGTTCGGCATCCAGCGCATCAGCCCGTCGCAGGTCTTCTGGTGGGCCACCCGCGTGTGCGCTCCGGGGTTCCGCGGCGGGCCGGACTACGGGGCCCGCGCGGCCCTCCGCGGCCTGTTCGCCGACTGGTTCGACCCCATCCCGGCGCTGATCGACCGCGCCGATCCCGGCGAGATCCTCCGCCACGATCTGTACGACCGCCCGCCCTCGCGCCGCTGGGGGCGCGGCCGCGTGACGCTCGTCGGTGACGCCGCCCACCCGACCACGCCGAACCTCGGGCAGAGCGGGTGCATGGCGATCGAGGACGCCGTCGTGCTCGCGCGGCACCTGGCCTCCCGCGGCGGCGACGCCGAGGGGGCCCTGCGCGCCTACGAGCGCGAGCGCTACCGCCGCACGGCGAAGATCACCGTGCTCTCCCACCGGCTCGGGCTTCTGGGCGTGCTGACGGCGCGTCCGCTGTGCGCCCTGCGCGATGCGCTGGTCGCCCTCACCCCCAGCCGCATGATGCTCAGCAGCCACAACGCGATCGTGGGCTTCGATGCGTCGGCGGGCGCGCCCGCCTGACCCCTCCCCCCTTTCCTGCCCCGTCGGCGCCCTACACGCGCCCGGGGCACCGCCTTGCAGG
>CALAFV010000313.1 GCA_937891445.1 uncultured Phycisphaerales bacterium
CCGCAGCCGCGGCGGCGGCCTCGTCGGGGAGCGAGCCGGTCCGCAGGCGCGCGGCCGCGGCGTCGATCTCGTCGAGGCGGCCGGCGAGCGTCAGGCCCGCGACGGCGTGCGGCGAGCCGGCTTCGCCGAGTTCCTCGGCCTTCATGAGCAGGATGCGGGCGAGGATGCGGCCGGAGATCGACAGTTCGGCCGCGGCACGTTCGCGGCCCTCGAGCCCGTGCAGTTTCGCCGTGCGGGCCTCGATGTCGGCGTGCAGGTCCTTGGCCAGAGCAAGCAGCGCCTTGCCCTGGTACGGGGCCGGCGCGGCGGGACGGTCGAGGTTGAGTTGCGCGGCAACGGGGCCGCACACGATCATGAGCGTGGCCGCCGCGGCGCCGGTCTTACGCCATCGCCAGGGCACGCTCATAGACCTTCTCCAGTTCGGCGACCATGCGGGCAGCGCTGAAACGCTCGCGGCAGAGGTCGCGGCCGCGGGCGGCCATCTCGGCCCGCTCGCGCGGGTGGTCGGCCATCCAGCGGACGGCGTGGTGCAGCCCCTCGATGTCGCCGGCATCGACGAGCAGGCCCGTGCCGCGGGACTCCGACCCATCACCTTCGTCGATGACGACCTCGGATGTTCCATCGACGTCGTAGGCGACCACCGGTGTGCCGCACAGGAGGGCCTGCGGGACGGTGCGCGGCAGGCCCTCGCGGTAACTCGGGTGCACGAGCAGGTCCATCGCCCGCATGAAGCCGGGGACGCCGCCGCGGCCGGTGGGCGGAGCCAGGCCGGTGACGATGACGGAGTCCTTCAGGCCCATGTCGGCGACGCGGGCCATGAGCCGGTCGCGCCACCAGCCGTCGCCGACCCAGAGGAGTTTCCAGTTGCGGTTGGCCTTGAGGTCGTCGCCGAGGGCCTCGAGCACGTCGTCGTGGCCCTTGAGTTCGGCGAGTCGCGCAACGGTGCCGATCACGAAGTCCGACGGCGCCAGGCCGAGTCGGGCGCGAACCTCGCCCCGCGACTCGCCGGGCTCGGGGGTGAGGAAGGCGTCGGTCTCCATGCCGGAGTAGACGGTGGCGTACTGCTCGGGGCGGCCGATGCCGCGGGCGAGGTAGTCGCGCGTCATCGCATCCGCGACGGAGACGATGAGGTGGCAGCGCTTCGCGGCCCAGCGCTCGGCGGCGACGTAGAGGGCGTTCTTGAGCGGGGACTGGTACCTGTGAAACGGAGGGCCGTGGATGGTGTGGACGATGCCGCAGCGCACTGTCGAACCGCGGAGTTCCCGCCACGCGGCGCCGCGCCCGAGGATGCCGGCCTTGGAGGAGTGCGTGTGCACAATATCGGGTTTGAGGTCGCGGACGAGGCGGCGGAGTTCGCCGTAGCACCGCAGGTCGGTGCGCGGCATGATCTCGCGCTCCAGGTGCGGGACGACGTGGGTGGTGATGCCGCGGCCGTCCGACGCTCGAAAGTTCTTGACGCGGTCGAGAAGGGAGCCCTCGGGGCCGTAGATGGGGCCGAAGGCCAGGTGCACATCGTGGCCGAGGTTGGCCTGGCCCTCGCAGGAGAGGACGGTGTTCTCCTGGGAGCCGCCGAGGATGAGACGGGTTGAGATGTGGAGGATCCGCATGGTTCAAAGCACAGAGCGTAGAGCGTAAAGCGTAAAGGGGAGGTGTGGCGCGTCAGGCGGGGGCATCGTACTTGATCCACTCGAGGCACAGTCCCGTGGGGGGAAGGGTGGGGCCGGCGAGAGTGCGGTCGCCGGTCTCCAGGGCGCGGGTGATGGAGTCGAGGGGGCGGCGGCCGGCGCCGATGTCCAGCACGGTGCCGCCGATGATGCGGACCATGTTCCAGAGGAAGCCGTTGCCGCTGATGTCCATGCGGAGGCGCTGGCCGCCTTCCTCATCGGGGAGGCGCGTGATCGCGCACGAGTAGACGGTGCGGACCGTGCTCAGGCGGCCGTGGCCGGCGGCGGCGAAGGCGGCGAAGTCGTGCGTACCGACGATCATCGCGGCGGCCTCGGCCATGAGGTCCGCATCCACGGGGACCCTGACGTGGTGGACCCAGCGGCGGCTGAAGAGCGGGCGGTTGGGGCCGACATGCCACGTGTACGAGTAGGACTTGCTCGAGGCCTTGACGGGGTCGAAGTGGATGTCGGTCTCGTCGCACGAGAGCGCGAGCACATCGTCGGGGAGGCGGGCGTTGATGGCGCGCAGGAGCGGCTCGGTGCCGCGCTCGGGGGGCCAGCCTCGGCCGCGCTCGCGGCCTGTGGTGAAGGCGCAGACCTGGCCGCGGGCGTGGACGCCGGCGTCGGTGCGGCTGGCGCCGAAGACGACGACGGGCTCGCGGACGACGGCGCGGACGGCGTCTTCGACGACGCCCTGGACGGTGCGGAGTTCGGGTCGCCCCCGCCCCCCCGTGGGCGCGGGGTCCGTGCCGGCGGCGTCCGCGGGCGCAGCCTCCTCGGGAGGGCGCGGGCCGACGAACTGGCGCTGCCAGCCGTGGAAGTCGGTGCCGTCGTAGGCTATGGTGAGGCGGTAGCGGGGCAACGCCGGAAGGGTACACCGGATCCGCGTGGGGATTGCCGCGGGGCCTCCGCTCGCTGGTGGCCGGGGGCTGCGCCGGTAGACTGGCGCGGGACGGGAGGTCTCCATGCTGGCAGGGCGCATTGGGGTGGCTTTTTCAGGCGTTCTCGCGGTCGGGGTGTGCGTGGCGGCTGCGGCGGCGCCGATGGTGCACCGGGGCGATGATGAGCCGCCGGCGGAGCCGACCCTGTGGCCCGGGGATGCCGCGCCGGCGCTGGCGGTGGGCGAGTGGGTGAAAGGGGAGCCGGTCGGGGCGTTCGAGCCTGGGACGGTGTACGTGATCGACTTCTGGGCGACGTGGTGCGCGCCGTGCCTGGCGATCATGCCGCGG
>CALAFV010000314.1 GCA_937891445.1 uncultured Phycisphaerales bacterium
CGGCGGCGACACACGGATGGTGGGCGGCATCGGCGGGCGACGCCGACGCCGAGCAAAAGTTGGAGCGCCGCCGCGCGGCGCAGCTTCGCCCGGCCTGTGCCGGTTTGCAGGAGTGTGCATGATGAACGGGAGTCGGATTCGCATGTGGACGGCCGTGCTCGCGGCCTGCGCCGGGACGGTGATCTCCCCGTCGGTGATGGCCCAGCCCCAGGCGGGCGGCGGCGCCGAGTCGGGCGAGAAGAAGCCGGACTTCCCGAAGTTCCAGGATGTCGCCAAGGACTTCGAGAAGGTCGTCTCCACCGCCGACGGGAAGGACAGCCTCTACACCCTCTGGATCCGCGAGAAGGACGGGCAGATGCTCGCCGAACTGCCCCGCGGCTACCAGAACCAGCGGCACTTCATCGCCCTGACGGTCGGCTCGGGCGAGCCCTACGCCGGTCTCCAGGCGGGGGACATGTACGTCTACTGGAAGCGCTTCGACAAGCGCCTGGCCCTGATCGCGCCCCAACTCAACACCCGCTCCAGCGGCGACCCCGAGATCAAGAGCGGCGTGGAGCGTCTGTGGACCGACCGGGTCATCCTCGACATCCCGATCGTCTGCATCGGCCCCAACGGCCAGCCGGTGATCGACCTCGACCAGTTGCTGGTCGGCAACGCGACGAAGTTCTTCGGCTCCTCCGCCGCGGGCGCCAACCAGGCGCTGGCGACGATCGCCAAGGCCAAGGCCTTCCCCGAGAACATCGAGGTCGCGGTGGAGATGCCCACGGCCGGCGGGCGGCTCAAGACGTTCCACTACTCGATCAGCCTCCTCAAGGGCGATCCGAGCTACAAGCCGCGGCTGGCCGACGAGCGGGTCGGGTACTTCACCACGACCTACCGCGACCTGGGCAAGTTCCGCGATGATGAGAAGTGGGTTCGCTACATCAACCGCTGGCACCTTGAGAAGCGCGACCCCAAACTCCGCATGAGCCCGCCCAAGGAGCCCATCGTCTACTACGTGGACCACACCGTCCCTGTCCGCTACCGCCGCTACGTCAAGCAGGGGATCGACTACTGGAACAAGGCCTTCGAGCAGGTCGGCATCGTCGGCGCGATCGAGGTCCGCTTCCAGGACAAGGAGACTGGGGCCTACATGGACCTGGATCCCGAGGACGTGCGGTACAACTTCATCCGCTGGCTGAGCAACGACATCGGCACGGCCGTGGGCCCCAGCCGCGTCAACCCCAACACCGGTCAGATCCTCGACGCCGACGTCGTGCTGACCGACGGCTGGATCCGCCACTTCTGGTTCACGATGAACGAGCTGAACCCCAATGTCCTGATGGACGGGTTCACGCCCGAGACGCTCGCGTGGCTGGACAAGCACCCGAACTGGGATCCGCGAGTCCGCCTGGCGCCCCCCGGCGAGCGTGACTTCATCCTGGCCCAGCGCGCCAAGCGCGGCGTGCTCCGCTACGGCGGCCACCCCGCCGCCCAGCCGGCGCGCGAACTGATCGGCACGCAGGAGTACGACGGCCTCAAGGGCCTCTCGCAGACCTCCGGCCTGTGCATGGCCGCCCAGGGCAAGGCGTACGACATGGCCCTGATGGGCATGCACATGGAGATCCTCGGCATGCTCGAGGAACTCAACGAGCCGCAGGCCGGCGGCAAGGCCGCGCCCGCCGCTCAGGAGAGCGACAAGGCCGACAAGAAGGACGACTCGAAGAAGGACGAGCCCAAGAAGCAGGCCGAGGACCTGCTCGACGGCATCCCCGAGTGGTTCGTCGGCACGGCCCTGGCCGATCTGGTCGCGCACGAGGTCGGCCACACGCTCGGCCTGCGCCACAACTTCAAGGCTTCCGGCGCCTACACGCTCGCCCAGATCAACTCCGAGGCCTTCAAGGGCCGCAAGCCCTTCACGGCGTCGGTCATGGACTACAACCCCGTCAACATCAACATGGGTGACGGGGCGATCCAGGGCGACTGGAACATGATCGACATCGGCCCCTACGACATGTGGGCGATCGAGTACGGCTACACGTTCGGCGATCCCAAGGAGGTCGCCAAGCGGGCGAGCGAGCCTGAACTGCAGTTCGGCACCGACGAGGACACCTGGGGTCCCGACCCGCTGTGCCGGCGCTACGACTTCTCCGCCGAGCCGCTGGACTTCGCGAACAGCCGCATGAAGCTCGTCCGCAACCTCCGCGAGAAGATCGTGGACCGGTTCGTCAAGGACGGCCAGTCGTGGTCCCGCGCCCGCCGCGGCTACCTGATCTCGCTCTCCACGCAGTCCCAGATGCTCGGGATGATGTCCGGCTGGATCGGCGGCGCGCACGTCTACCGCGACAAGAAGGGCGATCCCAACGGCCGCCCGCCGATCGAGGTCGTCCCCGCCGCCCGCCAGCGGGCCGCCCTGAAGTTCATCATCGAGAACTCGTTCTACGACGAGGCCTTCGGCCTGACTCCCGAACTGCTCCGCCACATGACCGTGGACAAGTGGTGGGACGACGGCGGCATGAACACCCTCTTCGAGGACCCGACCTGGCCGGTGCACGACCGCATCTCCGGCATCCAGGCCTCGGTCCTCACGATGATCATGAACCCGACGACGCTCCGCCGGGTCTATGACAACGAGTTCCGCGTCCCGGCCGACCAGGACATGCTCACGCTCCCGGAGGTCATGGACACGATCGTGAGCGCCGCGTGGAAGGAACTCGACAACAAGCCCGGGGCGACCTACTCCCCGCGCCAGCCGATGATCTCCAGCCTGCGGCGGAACCTCCAGAGCGAACTGGTGGACCGCCTGATCGACCTCACGCTCCCGACGGCCGACCTGGGCGCGGCGAGCAAGCCGGTCGCGAATCTGTCGGTCGCCAAGCTCAAGGAGATCCGCGGCAAGATCAAGCGGCTGCTTGAGTCCGACGCCAAGGCCCGGATCGACGCCTACACGCTCGCCCACTTCGACGAGATCGCGAGCAAGATCGACCGCGCCCTGGACGCCCAGTTCATCTACAACACCGACGACATCGCTCTGGGCGCCTTCGGCGGCTTCCTCTTCGGCCAGACCCCGGCTCCGGCCGTCATGCCGTCGCCGGCTACCCCGGAGGACTTCATGGAGCAGCACTGATCGCTGCCCGCGTCTGAGGTCTGAACACACCTCCCACGGGCCGCGCCGGCGACGGCGCGGCCCGTCTTCTTTCGGTTCCGTCGCGGCTCGTCGTGTTATTCGATTCCCCACCCCCGCACGGCGGCGCTCATGAACGCGTCGAGGTACCGCTCCGCGAACGCCTCCGCCGCGTTGACCGTCGCCGCGTGGTCCACTCCCCACACCGACGCCGTCGGCTCGCTGAGTTCCGGGTCCATCTGCACCATCAGCACGTCGTCCACGACCAGCAGCCCGGGGAGTTTGTCCGCCAGGTAGGCGCTCAGGGCGTTGACCCCGGGGCCGCCGATGCTCACCGTGGGCCAGACGCGCAGGGACGCATCGTTGAGATACCACACGTCCGAGCAGACGATCACGCGGCAGGGGTGCCCCGGGCGCGGCTGGCCGGGGTCGGCGTCCTCCACGTCGGCCGCCGCGGCGGCCACCGCCGGGTCGCCGGCGAACCTTGCATCCAGCCACGCCAGCACCCGGTCGCGCAGCCAGTACGCGATCGGCCGGTCGGCCACTTCCGCCCGCAGGTGTGCCCCGACGACGATCAGCACCATCGGCCCCGAGCGGGAGTCCTCGTCGCCGTCGTCCTCGTCCTCGGCGAGGTCCTCGCCGTCGTCGCTGCCGAGATCGAGCCCGTCGCCATCCTCGTCGAGGTCGGCGTCGAACAGATCGTCGGCGTCATCATCGTGGGGGTGGGCCACCCGTCCGCTCCGTTTCCCTCCCCGCCCGGTGTTCATCGGCCCCCGAGCAGTTCGGCCAGCAATCCGACCTGCGCATCGAGGCGGTTGTGCGCCTGCTGGAAGACCCGCGACCGCGGCCCGTCCATCACGCCGTCGGTGATCTCGACACCCCGGTGCGCCGGCAGGCAGTGCAGCACGATCGCGTGCGACGGGGCGTTTGCCAGCAGCGTCTCGTTCACCTGGTAGCCCGCGAAGTGCCGCAACCGCTTGGCGGTCTCGGTCTCCTGCCCCATGGAGATGAAGGTGTCGCAGTAGACCGCGTCGGCCCGCGCCACGGCCTCGGCCGGCTTGGTGACCGCCTCGAAGTCGAACCGCCCGACGCGCGACCGCACCTTCTCGATCCATTCGGGCCGGAAGGCGTATCGCTCCGGCGAGCACAGCACGAACCGCATCCCCAGCCGCGCGCACGCCACGGCCAGCGACCGCGCCACGTTGTTCCCGTCGCCCACGAAGGCGACGGTCCGCCCCGCGAGGGCCTCGGGCCCGCCGCCGCCGCCCGGCGAGACGGGGGCGAACTCGTCCATCAGCGTCAGAACGTCCGCCAGCGCTTGCGCTGGGTGGGCCAGGTCGCTCAGCCCGTTGATCACCGGGACGCTGCTTCCCGCCGCGAGGCGCACGACCGTGTCGTGGTCGCTCACACGGGCCATGATCCCGTCCACCATCCCCGAGAGCACCCGCGCCGCGTCCTCCGGGCTCTCGCGCTCGCCCAGGCCGACCTCCGACTGCGAGAGGCTCATGGCCGTTCCACCCAGCCGGCGCATCGCCTGCTCGAAACTCACGCGCGTCCGGAGGCTCGGCTTGCCGAAAAGGCACGCCAGCGTCCGGCCCGCCAGCAGCCGGCGCTGCGGCGCATCGTGGGGCAGGCGGGCGCGGGCGGCGTCGCGCAGTTCGATGGCGCGCCACAGGATCGAGAGCAGCGCATCCTGGGGGGTGTCGAGGATCGAGAGGAAGTGCTTCATCGCTGGCACGGGAGAGGGGTGCGAGAGGGATGCCGGTGCGGCGAACGGAAACGGACACTCTAGCCGCGCCCCGCCCTCACCTGGTCTCAGCCGGCCTGCTTCTCGCTCGCCCGACGGTGCGGCTCACGAATCGTCTCCGGCCCCAAGTTCCTCCCGGAGTTGCTCCTGCAGTTCCCGCGAGACCCGCGGCGTCACGGGGTGGAACCGCAGCACCGCCGGCCCGACCTGCACGGCCAGCCCCGGCTCGATCTCCAACTCCTCGACGCGCTGGCCGTTGACGTACGTCCCGTACGTGGAGCCCAGGTCCCGCACGACGCACGCGTCAACATCCTCGGGCGCGATCTCGCAGTGGTAGCGGGAGACGCCGTCGGCGCGGATGCAGATGTCGCAGTCCTCCGCGCGGCCAACGCGCACGCACCGGCCCGCCGACAGCGGGTCCGTGAGGTCAAACCGGCGCAGCACCTTTCCGGTCCGCGTGCAAACAGACACCTCGAACATATCGGGACCCCTTGCTCGTCACCCCGGCGCGGTCCCCCGGCGCCGCGCGCTTATCGCCCCCCGGCCGCGCTGCCGCGCAGGCCCCACGCCCCGCGCACCCGCGCCACCCCCTCCCCTCACTCTCATCGCCCCACTCTTCCCTCTGCCCCTCCTCGTCCTACGCCGCGCCGACGCGCGCGGATCCGATCGTGTGCGGACACGGCGCTCCGCCACCGAGCGCCGGGGGCCGATTGAACCCCTGCCGCGGCAGGGCCGGGGAACAGGCCCGGAGAAACCCGCGGCGGCAACGCACGGGAGGCCAACGCCATGACCGCGCCGATCGGGGACTACCTCGTCAGGATGGGCATGATCTCGGAGAAGCAGCGCGTCCTCATCCTCGAGGAGCAGCGCCTCAGCGGCCGGCCTTTCGGTCAGATCGCCGAGGAGATGTTCGGCGTCAAGGCACGCGACGTCGAGAGGGCCTGGGCGGCGCAGTACGCGGGCATGAGCGAGCCGGTGAACCCGACGCTCGAGCGGATCGACCCGCTCGTGCTCGGCCTGGTCACGAGGCGCCAGGCGTGGCAGTTCCGCATTCTGCCGATGCGCTACGAGGCGGGGTCGCTGCTGGTCTGCACGACGCAGGAGCACCTGCCCCGCGCGGCGAACTTTGCGACGCGGAACATCCCCGCGACGTGCTTCTTTGTTCTGGCCCTGCCCGAGGCGCTGGGCGAAGCGCTGATGCGTTACTACCCGATGGACGGCATGACGCCGGACATGGTGACCGAGTTCACCGCCGGCGAGAGCCTGCGGCAGTCGGCTTGAATCAGCCGGTGGGGCGCGCACGTCCCGGGGCGTCGTCGCCTGCTGTTGGTTCGCCACGACCAGGCGCGGCGAGGGTGTTCACGCTTGGGACGGAGGCCGCGGCGGCCGTATCCGGGCCGACCTAAACTCTCCCTTCCATGGCCCGACCGAAGCCCCCCGTATCCCGTTCCACCTCCGCGCTGCGCGCCGAGGCCGCCGCGGCCGCCGACGAGGTGCGCTCGGTCGCCTTTGTCTCGCTCGGCTGCCCCAAGAACCTCGTGGACTCCGAGAAGATGCTCGGCCTGCTCGCCCAGGACGGCCTGGCGATCGTCTCCCACGACCCTGAGGATGGCGGCGGTGGATTCGGCGAGGGGGCGGACGCCGTCGTCATCAACACCTGCGGCTTCCTCGAGGCCTCGAAGGAGGAGTCGCTCCAGGTCATCCACGAGGCCATCCGGGCCAAGGAGCAGGGGAAGATCAAGCGGGTCGTCGTCGCCGGCTGCCTCGTGCAGCGCCACCGCGCGAAGATGCTCGACTGGGCCCCGGGCATCGACGCGATGATCGGCGTCTTCGACCGCGACAGGATCATCGAAGCCGTCCGCGGCGCGAAGGCCGAGCGGGCCTCGCTCGGCGACGCCACCGACGGTCCGAAGTACTGGATCGCCGCCAACGCCCTGGCCGCCGCCAAGG
>CALAFV010000315.1 GCA_937891445.1 uncultured Phycisphaerales bacterium
CGCCGCCCCTCGATCTCCCCCCGCCTCGCCGCGTCCCGCGCCGCCGCGAACTCCACCAGTTCCAGCGCATTGGTCGGCGCGCCGTACACGCGGCTGGCCGCCCCCGGCCGGTGCCCGCTCCGCCCGGCGCGCTGGAGCAGCCGGGCCACACCCTTGGGGCTCCCCAGTTGCACCACCCGCTCCACCGGCGAGAAGTCCACCCCCAGGTCCAGGCTCGACGTGCACACCACGCACCGCAGCCGCGCATCGGACAGCAGCCCCTCCACCTCCGCCCGCAGCGACCGGTCCAGCGACCCGTGGTGAATCGCCACCTGCCCCAGCAGATCCGGCCGCTCATCCAGAATCCGCTTGAACCAGATCTCCGCCTGCGACCGCGTGTTGGTAAAGATCAGCGTCGCCCCCCCCTCCCCATTCTCCTCTCTCTTCCCCTCCTCCATTTGGCCCTTTGCTCTTTGGCCATGTGGCCCTTTCTCGACCACCTCGAGCACCTGCGGCAAAACCCGCAACCCCAGATGCCCCGCCCACGGGAACCGCTCGATCTCATCCGGAATGAGCGTGCGGATCTCGACGTCCTTGGGCATCATCCCCCGCACCATCGTCGGCGACCCATCGGGCCCCAGCAGCACCTTCGCCGCCTCGTCGAGGTTCCCCAGCGTCGCCGACACGCCCCACGTGCGCACGCCCGGCGCAAACGCCCGCAGCCGCGCCAGGCACAACTCCGTCTGCACGCCGCGCTTGGTCCCCATGAGTTCGTGCCACTCGTCCGCGACGATGCACCGCAGCGTCGCGAACCGCTCGCGGCACTCCGGGTAACTCAGCAGCAGCGACAGGCTCTCCGGCGTCGTCACCAGGCACGTCGGCAGTTGTACCCGCTGCTTCTTCTTCAGCGACCCCGCCGTGTCCCCCGTGCGCTTTTCGACCGTCCACGGCAGGCCCAGCCCCTCGACGACCTCCAGCAGCGACAGCACCGTGTCGCTCGCCAGCGCCCGCATCGGCGTGACCCACACGACGCGCAGCGGCTCGGCCCGCTCCCGCTCGCGCTGGGCGCCCCGCGCCGGCTCCAGCCCGTCGTCGGCGCGCTCGCCGAGCCACTCCAGCACCGGCCCCATCCACGCCGCGAGCGTCTTGCCCACCCCCGTCGGCGCGTGGATCAGCCCGCTCTCGCCACGCAGATACGCCCGCCACGCCTCGCGCTGGAACTCAAACGCCTCCCACCCCTGCGCGGCGAACCACGCCTCCACCGCGCGCCACGCCCCGGGCGCGCCCACAGCATCCGGTCCGCTCAACACCCCGCGCTCGGTCGCCCGGAACGACGCACCCATGGCGGGGCGATGCTAGGTCGTGGTTCGGGGTCGGAGAAAGCCGCGCGCCGGAGGAACACCCGCGCCCCCGCGTGCGTGTAGTCCTGTGTTCCAGGCCCTGCGTCGCCCACGCCGGAGCCCGCGCATGCTCTTCAACCTCCTCGCCACGCCCAGGCGTCAGACCGCCGCGGCCCTCGCCGCCTCGGTCGCCGCCGTTCCCCTGCTCGGGTACGCCGCGTTCGAGTCGCGGTCCTCCTCGTCCGCCGCGGCGTCGCACGCCGCCGCCAGTGAGCACCGCGAGCGCACGTATGCCGCCTGGCTCCCGCCCGGGCGGTACCACTCGATCATCATCGCGACCAACGCCGAGAACCGGCGCTGGATCGTCTCCCTCAAAACCGCGCGGTCGAGTTTCCCGATCACCGTCGCCGCCGCCGAGAACACGGTCATCACCTTCCCGCAGCCCTGGACGGTGGCCGCCAACGACCAGGCCCGCCTCGAGTCGATCGACGTCCCCTTCGGCGACA
Source organism: uncultured Phycisphaerales bacterium (assembly GCA_937891445.1). Taxonomy (GTDB): domain Bacteria; phylum Planctomycetota; class Phycisphaerae; order Phycisphaerales; family UBA1924; genus CALAFV01. Next base: position 1,826 of record CALAFV010000315.1, read on the forward strand.
TCGCCCGCGACAGCCCGCTGGCCGAGGGCAACGTCTGCCTCAGCGCCTGGGGCATCACCGACACCGGCCCCGTCGCCTTCACGATCCGCCCCCAGCGGCCCTGACGCCCCGGCCGCCGGTTGGCCGCAGATCAACGCAGACAGACGCAGACAAGAAGAAGAGAAGCCGCAGATTCCCACAGATCAACACAGATCAGATGGTTGGATGATCAAGCCCATCCTTCTGATCTGCGTCAATCTGCGTTGATCTGCGGCTCCCCTGTTCTTGATCCGTGTTGATCTGTGCGTATCTGTGGCCGTCTTACGGCAGCGGCTCAAAGGTGAACTTCTGCCCGCCGATCGACGCCTCGTACATCAGGCCGGTCTTCTCGACGGTGAAGACCATCACCCCGTCGCGGAAGTCCGCGTTGGCGCTCGCCCCCTTCGTCGCGGCGACGGCCGACGCCTGCGCGCTGAAGGCGAACTCGCCGCTCTTGAACTTGTCCAGCGACCGCTTGTTCTCGAAGAAGATCACCTCGCTGTACGTCTGCCCGCCCAGTTGCAGGCCGATCGTCCCCTGCGACAGGTCCGCGTAGCCGATCTTGCGACCCTGCTCGAAGACCTCGCCGCGCCCGTACGCCCCGCCCACGCCGATCGCCCCCTTGCCCACCGTCGGGAAGACGGCGTAGCCGTACGACTTGGCGAACAGTTCCGCCATCCCCGGGTCTTCCTTCTTGAACAGTTCGATCGCCTCCTCGACGTCCGCGGCCAGTTCCGCCTTCGCGGCCGAGGTCTTCGGCGCCGTTGAGCACCCGGCGCCGACCAGCGCCGTCCCGGCGACAAGGGCCGCGATCACACCACCCACGATCGTGCTTCGAATCATCATCGTCATACCCTCCGTCCCCCACCTCGATCTCCCCCGACGCATCTCCCCGGCTTGAGCGTATACCCCGAGCGCGGCCCCCGACCCGCGCCCCGAACGCACCCCATCCTTGCGCGGACCACGCGGATACACGGCGCGCAGCGGCAGACAGACAGCGGCTCCTCAAGCCACCCCGTCCGCTTACACGCCGTAGATCGGCCGGATCTTCGCCTCCAGGTACCGCATGAACGGCTCGGCGCTGAGTTTCCGCCCCGTCACCCGCTCGCACAGTTCGCCCGCGCGGTAGCGCTTCCCGTGCGCGTGGATGTTCCGCCGCAGCCACTCGCGCAGTTCCAGCATCTCCCCGCGCGCGATCCGCTCCTTCAGGTCCGGGATCTGCTGGTTGATCGTCTCCCAGAACTGCGCCGCGTACAGGTTCCCCAGCGTGTACGTCGGGAAGTAGCCGATCAGCCCGAAACTCCAGTGCACATCCTGCAGACACCCGCGCCGGTCGTCCGGCACGTCGAGCCCCAGGTACGCCTTGAACCGCGTGTTCCACTCCCGCGGCAGATCGTTCACCGCGATCGTTCCCGCGATCAGCCCGCGCTCGATCTCGAACCGCAGCATCACGTGCAGGTTGTACGTGCTCTCGTCCGCCTCGACGCGGATCAGGCTCGGCCGGCACGTGTTCACCGCCCGGTAGATCCCGTCCACGTCCACATCATCCAGCGCCGGCGCGAACGCCTCCTTCGCCCGCGGCAGGGCCCACACCCAGAACTCGCGGCTCCGCCCCACCATGTTCTCCCACATCCGGCTCTGGCTCTCGTGGATCCCCAGCGAGATCGAGTCCCCCAGCGGCTCGCCGAACTTCCCGTCCCCGTTGGTCCCCAGTTTCGGGAGCCCCTGCTCGTACAGCCCGTGCCCGGCTTCGTGCATCGTGCCGTACAGCGCATCGGTGAACGACTCGTCGCGGTACCGCGTCGTCAGCCGCGTGTCCCCCGGCGCCAGCCCGGTGCAGAACGGGTGCGTCGTCGTGTCCAGCCGCCCCGCCTCCAGGTCGAACCCCATCGTCCGCAGCACCATCAGCCCGAAGGCGTGCTGCTTCTCCGCGGGGATCTGCCGCCGCAGGAACGACGTGTCCGGGTCCTTCCCCTTGCTGGTCACCTCGGCGATGAAGCGGCTGAGCCGGTCGCGCAGCGGCGTGAAGATCGCCTCGATCTGCGCGCTGGTCATCCCCGGCTCGTACTGGTCCAGCAGCGCGTCGTACAACTCCGTGCCGCCCTTGGGGATCCCCAGGCACTCCGCCTTGCGCCGCGACAGCGCGATCATCTTCTCCAGCCACGGCGCGAAGGCCCCGAAGTCGTTGTTCTGCCGCGCCCCCTTCCACGCCTCCTGCGCCAGCGACCCCGTCCGCGCCAGTTCCGCCACCAGGTCCGTCGGCAGTTTCGTCGCCAGGTCGTAGTCCCGGCGCATCTCGCGCACGTTCGCCGCCGTCTCCGGGTCGCTCATCAGCCCCCGGTCCGCCTCGCACGCCGCCAGGAGTTCGCCGATCCGCGGCGAGGTGCTCCGCTCATGCACGAGCGTGGACACCATCGCCTGCTGCTCCGCCCGGTGCGCCGCGGCCGCCGGCGGCATGTACGTCTCCTGGTCCCAGTTCAGCAGCGACGCGATCGACCCGAGCGTCGCGGCCTCTTTCACCAGGGCGCGGAGTTCGGCGTAGGGGGATTCGTAGGTTCTGGTCGCGTTCGCTGCCATGGGCACTCCTGTTCACAAAGCGTCAAGCGTAAAACGTAGAGCGTAGATCAGATCCGGCGGTTCCGGGCCCGCACGATCATGAAGCGGGACTCCGTTCGCACGTACTTTATCCCCAAACCTCCACCTTTACGCTTGACGCTTGACGCTCTACGTTCTACTCAAACTCCTCCTCCCGCTCCACGACCTCCTCCACCGCCCCGACCTCCTCCGCCACCTCGTCCTGCTGCCGCAACTGGATCCGCAGCATCTCCGCGTACCGCCCGCCCACGGCCAGCAGTTGCTCGTGCGTCCCGGTCTCGATGATCCGCCCCCCTTCGAGCACCACGATCAGGTCCGCGTGCCGGATCGTGCTCAGCCGGTGGGCGATCACGAAGCACGTGCGGCCCTTCATCAACTCTTCCAGCGACTGCTGGATCAGCAGTTCGCTCTCCGAATCGAGGTTGCTCGTCGCCTCGTCCAGGATCAGGATCCGCGGCTGGGCCAGCAGCGCCCGCGCGATCGCGATCCGCTGCTTCTGCCCGCCGCTGAGCCGCACGCCGCGCTCCCCGATCAGCGTGTCGTACCCGTGCTCCAGTTGCCGGATGAACCCATCCGCGTTGGCCGCGCGGGCCGCGGCGACGATCTCCTCCATCGTCGCCCCCCGCCTCGCGTACCCGATGTTCTCCGCCACCGTCCCGTCGAACAGAAAGACGTCCTGCTCCACGATCCCCAGGAGCGAGCGGTACAGGTCCAGGTCGATCTCGCGCAGATCGACGCCGTCCAGCAGGATCGCCCCCTCCGTCGGGTCGTAGAACCGCGCGACGAGGTTGCACAGCGTCGTCTTCCCCGATCCGCTCGGCCCCACCAGCGCCACCGTCGTCCCGGGCATCACGTCGAGGTTGATCCCCGACAGCACGTTCTCCCCCGTGGCGCCCTCCTGCCTCGTCTCCGTGCCCGCCCCCGCCTCTCCCGGCAGCGCCCTTCTCTCCTCCGCCCGCGGGTACGCGCACGACAC
>CALAFV010000316.1 GCA_937891445.1 uncultured Phycisphaerales bacterium
TGCCCATTCCCGGCCCCTCCCGCATCCCCTCGGCCCCTGCCCCACCCCCAACGCCGGCTCTATCCGCCGCGGCCCCCCAAGGGGTTGCCCGCGCGCGAACTTCCGCCGGCCATCCCGCTCTGGTGCGGCGGGACGGGCTCCGAGGGGGACGCAAGTCTCGCCGAATCGGGAGGTTTCGTCAACTGCCTCCCAATCCGCCTTGTCCCGGCCCCAATCGTCCCACACCGGCCCCTCCGGAGCGGCCCGGACTCCGGCCGATACTCACCCGGTGACCCCTTCCTCCCCCCCCCAACCCCTGATCCTCCTCGGCGGCGGCGGCCACGCCCTCGTCGTCGCCGAAGCCGCCGCGCTCGCGGGCTTCGCCCTCGCCGGGTTCCTCGACGACAACCCCCAGGGCCGCCTCGACGCCCCGTGCCTCGGCCGGCTGGAGGACCTGGCCGTCCTGCGCCCGCACCTGGAGCAGGGCGCTCGCTGGATCCTCGCCGTCGGCGACCTCGGCCTCCGGGCCCGCCTGCTGCTGGGCATGGCCCACCGCGACCGCACCAACGCCGCCGCCGCGACGGTGATCCACCCCTCGGCCTGGGTCTCCCCGTCGGCCACCATCGGCCCCGGCGCCTGGATTGGGCCCCGCGCCCTGGTCCACACCCGCGCGACGATCGGCCCACACGCCATCATCAACACCGGCGCGATCGTCGAGCACGACTGCCGCATCGGTGAGAACGCCCACATCGCCCCCGGGGCGATCCTCGGCGGGTCGGTCACCGTCGGCGCCGGGGCCCTGGTCGGCCTGGGCGCCCGCGTGCTGCCGAACCTGAGCGTCGGTCAGGGGGGCGTCGTCGGCGCCGGGAGCGTGGTGGTCCGGTCCGTCTCGCCGGGCTCGACCGTCGTCGGGGTCCCCGCCTCACCGGTCGGCGGCTCGGCGGACTCCGCTTCCTGAACGGGCGCTTTGCCCTCCCCCGGCCCGAGCCCCGTCGCCTGCACCCGCAGGCGCTGGGCCCGCATCAGCAGTTCGCTCTGCACCTGCTCCGGCGGCAGCGATGCCTCCGGCGACGGCATCAGGTCGAAGTGCCAGCGGATGTTCGTCTCGATCGTCCCGGGGTACATCTCCGCCAGCAGGTCGATCCCCGGGTATTCGTGCAGCGGCGCCTTGGCGTCGCGCCGGGCGATGATCGGCTCGTACCCCTCCAGGTCCAGCCGCACGTCGTACACGCCGAAGTACGTGAAATCGACCTGCGTCGGCGTCCGCCCGACCTCGACGTCGTTGAGCCACACCAGCGCCCCCGCGGGCTCGCTGGTGATCGTGATCGTCCGCTTCAGGCACCCCGCGCCCAGCCCCACCCACAGGCACACCGACGCCGCCAGCGCGATCTTCGCTGCTCTTCGCATGGGGCCATGATACTGGATGGACGCGGCGGTCGCGTCAGGGCTGCCGACGCGGCGGAGGCTGCTCGCCTCCGGCGGCCGCGCCGTTGCCGTTGATGATCCGGCGCAGCGGCGCCGCAGCCGCGGGAGCGGGCGTCGTCAGCCGCCGCCCGGGCGAGCCCGCGCCATTCGTGCCCGTGTGGGCATGATGCACGCCGTTGCCGTGCCCGTTGCCATTGACCGCCGCCGCGACCGTCACCGCGGGCTCGCGCCGCACGGGCGCGGAGGGGGCGACGGGCGTCGCCGGCGTGCGAGGCGGCGGCGGCTCCACGTCGTCGAACTCGTCCCCGCGGAACAGCGACCCGAGGTACACCCGCTTGACCATCTCGTCGTTGATGAGTTCCCGCGGCGTCCCCTCGGCGAACTTGCGGCCGTTGTCGATGATGTACGCGCGGTGGCAGACGCGGAGCGTCTGCTGCACGTTGTGGTCCGTCACCAGGCAGGCGATCCCGCGCTGGCTGAGTTGCTGGATCTCCCGTTGCAGGTCCTCGACCGCGATCGGGTCCACGCCGCTGAACGGCTCGTCCAGCAGGATCAGGCTCGGCTCGGTCACCAGGGCCCGGGCGATCTCCAGTTTCCGCCGCTCGCCCCCCGAGCAGGTCCGGGCGTGGTGGTTTGCCTTCTTGGTCAGTCCGAACTGTTCGAGCAACTCAGCCGCCCGGCGCTTGCGGTCCCGCCGCCTCATCCCCGGGATTGTCTCGAGGATCGCGAGCAGGTTCTGCTCGCACGTGAGTCGCTGGAAGACGCTCGGCTCCTGGCTCAGATACCCCATCCCCAGCCGCGCCCGCAGGTACATCGGGAGCGTCGAGATGTTCTCGTTCTTGAAGAAAACCTCCCCCTCGTCCGGCTCGATCATCCCGATCGTCATGCGGAACGAGGTGGTCTTGCCCGCCCCGTTACGCCCAAGCAGACCGACGATTTCCCCGGGGGCGACATGGAACGAGACGCCATTGACGACGGTGCGCCCGGCGAAACTCTTCTTCAGGTTCTGAACTCTGAGTAGTGGCACGAGCGTGTGAATCCGGCGTGGGCCGGCCCCCAATCGATCCCGTAAGGGTAGCACCCTGGGGTCCCCTGAAGGATCGCTTGGGGCCGGAGCGGCATTCCGACCAAACCCCTTCCGCCGTCCGAGGGACGAGATGCCTCGGGTGTATCGGCCCCCGACCCGCCGCCGCGCTCACGAATCGCCCTGCGGGTCCGCTCCGCGCCGAGCATCCGACGGCCGCGACGAGGGTTGCTTGCGCACCGCCCGCGCCCGACACTCGATCATGCACCCGACGGGCGCGGCAATCGACGCCCGAGTGCGGCAAGCAGTCTTGGCACAGGCCGAGTCGCTTCGTGCGGCTGCCGACGCTGCCCGGCTCCAGGGCGACCGACGCGCGGGCCTCATCAGCGTTGCCCTGAGTCAACTCAAGGCGGACGCCGCTCACCTGGGCTTCCTTGAGCCGAGCGACCTCCCCGACGTACCCGCTCCGCCATCAGTGGAAAGGCGGTGACCGCGCCCACCAGCCCCTGCCACCACGCTTCACACCACCAATCGGATCGTCGCCGGGTACCGGAAGTACTCCCCGCGGTTGGCCGCCAGCGCCGCCATGATCATCCCCGCGATCCCCAGCACGTAGGTCGCGATCAGCACCGGCACCCCGACGAAGCAGAACGGGACCAGCAGCCCGCCGATCACGGAGTAGATCAGCAGCGAGATCTGGAAGTTCACCGCCTCCTTCCCGTGGTCGTCGATGAACGGCGACTCGTGCCGCTTGATCAGCCACATGACCAGCGCCGGCACAACCGGCATCAGCAGGTGCACCGTCAGCAGCGACAGGTGGATGAACGTCGCATACGTCCGCTCTGCGGGCGTGGCCGCGGCGTCGCGGTACCGCTCGGTGGCGGGCTGGCCGTGTGGCGGAGCGTCGGGAGCGTACGGGTCGTGCATGCCTGGGCTCGCCTGTGCGAACATTGGACCCTCCAGTCCCCCTGTTCGGCAAGTTTGTTCGGCAAGCCCCGGCCCGCCTTTCGCCCTCTCCCCCCCTCCCCCCATCACCGCCGCCCGGCCAGATAAGCAGACCAAATAAGGAAACGGGGCCGCCCGCCACCGGGCGACCCCGCCAGTTCGTCCCTCACGCGCCGGAAGGCGGCGTTACGGGCAGTCTCCCCAGTACGCCAGCAGCAGGTCGAGGTCCGCGTCGTCGACCTCCCCGTCGCAGTTCAGGTCCTCCGGGCACCCCGGGCACGAACCCCACGCGGCCAGGATCATGTTCAAGTCGAGGAAGTTCCGGGTCCCGTCCCCGTTGACGTCCGCCGGGCACGGGCACTTCCCCCAGTTGTCAACGAGCATCAGCAGGTCGTCGTCGTCCACGTCCCCGTCGCAGTCCAGGTCCGACGGGCACACCCGCGAGGCGCACGGCCCGTAATCCCCGATCAGGATGAGCAGGTCGTCCACGTTGACCACGCCGTCGAGATTGATGTCCCCGACGCAGCGGCACGAGGCCGGGCATGGGCACGGCCCCCACAGCGCCAGCAGGATGTCCCGATCGGCCTCGTTCACGATCCCGTCGTGGTTCAGGTCCCCCACGCACAGCCTCGAGGCACACGGCCCCCAGTTGCCCAGCAGGATGCTCAGGTCGAGGAAGTCAACCTGGCCGTCGCCATTGAGGTCCCCCAGGCAGACGGGGTCGGCGTGCGCGGCCCCCGCGACGAGACAGGTCGCGGCGGCCGCGGCGAGCAGAGCGGTGCGAATCGACATCGGTGTGCTCCTGGACCGGGCCGGCGCACCACCCGGCCGAAACGGAAAACACGGACAGCACGGCGCGACCCGGCTGCGCCGAACCCGGAGCCGCCGCCACCCTACCACACACTCGTATGTGCTCCAGCATCTCGGCCGGCTTGCGCGACGAGTATGCGCACAGATCGGCCGGAGCGTAACCCCCAACGCCGCAAACTTCCGGCGTTATCGCTCGGATCTATGCCGCTGGCCGCAAACCC
>CALAFV010000317.1 GCA_937891445.1 uncultured Phycisphaerales bacterium
CCTTGGCGGGGCGCTCTTCGGGCGTGCCGTCGCGGGGACGATCGACCCGACCGCCGAGGACGAGTACTGGAGCACGCACTACGCGGAGCGGCCGTACGTCGAGGTAGGAACGGAGTACGACCTGTACCGCCCGGCGTACTGCTACGGGTGGGAGAGTTACGCGCGGTACGGGTCGCAGTTCCGCACGTTCGACGAGGTGGACGCCACGCTGGCGCGCGAGTGGGAAGAGCGCGTGAAGGGACCGGGCGGATGGCCGTGGTCGCGTGCGCGGAGTGCCGCGCGTGACGCGTGGGAGCGTCTGGCGTCGCGGGCGGCGACGCCGGGCCGCGATGCGGGGAGCCGCGAAGGCGAGAGGACTACGAGCCCGGAGTAGCGCCGGAAGGCGCCGGGGGCGACTGCGGCGATGGGACCTCCTGGCCGCCCTTGGGAACGACGACATCCAGCGACTCGGGCTTGGAAGGAAGCGTCGCGACCTCGAGCCAGAACTCCTTGAAGCGCCGGATCGCTTCCACAAATTCGTTCGGGCTCGAAGGCTTGACCATGTAACTGTTGGCGCCGGCGAGGTAGCAGTGCTCGATCTCGCGGGCGTTGGAGGAAGTCGAGAGAACGATCACGGGGATCGCCCGCAGCGCGGGGTCCTCGCGGATCGCCTTGAGGATGCGGAGGCCGTCGGTGCCGGGGAGGTTGAGGTCGAGGATCAGGATGCCGGGGTGATCCTCCGCGCCGTGCTTGAAGAAGCGGCCGCGCTGCTTGAGGAAGTCAAAGGCGTCCTCGCCGTAGGAGAAGCGGTAGACGGGATGAGAGATCCCGGCCTTGGCGAAGGCTCGGACGAGTGCTTCGTAGTCTTCCGGGCTGTCCTCAACGATGACGACCGGCCGTTTCTGGTGATGCATGCTCCTCCCTTCCCAACGTGAACCAGAACGTCGTGCCCTCGCGCTCCACGGATTCCACCCAGATGCGTCCGCGGTGCCGCTCGATGATGCGCTTGACGAAGGCTAGGCCGGAGCCGGTGCCGCCACCGTAGTCGTCCCGGCCGTGGAGACGCTTGAAGATTCCGAACACCGTCCCATAGTGGTGAGTAGGGATGCCGATCCCGTTGTCGCGCACGTAGAGGATCGCGCCGCCGGGCGTCGGGGGGATGGTGGGGGTGCCGGGGACGCCGGCGGCGGCGGTCGGAACGGCCGGTGCGCCCGGCGCGGGGTACGCGTGCTGGGCGCCCGGCGCCTCGCCCGGAACCCACGAAATCTCGACCCATGGGTTCGGTTTGTCGTTGTACTTGATCGCGTTGGTGAGCAGGTTGCGGTAGACCTCGGCGACGCGGATGCGGTCGCACCGGACGACCGGAAGGGGCTTGGGCAGACGTACGTCCACGCCTCGTTCGGTCAGCGACGGGGTGAGCGACTCGAGCACCTCGAGGACCACCTGGTTCAGATCCGTGTCCGCGACGGCCAGTTGCGTGCGGCCGACCTGCGAGTAGTAGAGCAACGAACTGATGAGGTCGTCCATCCGCTTGCACAGGCGGTCGATGGTGCGCAGTTTGCGCTTGCCCTCGTCGTCGAGCAAGTGGTCGTAGTCCTCCAGCAGGAACGAGGAGTAGTTGCGGATGCCGCGGAGCGGCTCCTTGAGGTCATGGCTCGCGATGTGGGCGAAGTCCTCAAGTTCGCGGTTGGAACGGTTCAGTTCATTAACGATTTCGCCGAGGCGCTCCTGGACGCGCTTGGTCTCGTCGATGTCGGTCGAGGTGCCGTACCAGCGCAGCGGGCGGCCGCCGGGACCGGGGACGGGCGCAGCGCGGTCGAGGTACCAGCGGTACGTGCCCGTGGGCCGGTCGAGGAAGCGGTACTCGGCCTGGTACGGCCCGCCCGTGCGGACGGCGGTGGCCCACGCCTCGGTGACCAGGGCGCGATCATCCGGGTGCACCTGCCGCAGCCAGGCCTCGCGCCGGTCGAAAGCCGGGTCGCCTTCGTCGGCGATGCGCTCGTGCCAGCGGCGGTTGCCGTAGTACACGCGGCCGTTGGCGTCGGCGGCCCAGACGATCTGCGGCATGGCGTCGGCGAGTTCACGGAAGCGAGCCTCGCCGCGGCGCGCGGCCTCCTCGGCCTCCTTGAGGTGCGTGACGTCGAGGTTGATGCCGACGATGCGCAGCGGCTCGCCCGTGACCTGGTCGTAGACGATCGAGCACTTGGCCTCGACCCAGCGGCCGCCGCCGTCGGCGCCGCCGCCGTCGATGGCGCGGAAGAAGAAGCCGACCTCGGGGCGGCGCTCGGCGATCGCGGCGTCCACGGCGGCGCGGACGGTGGTGACGTCTTCGGGCGGGACGCGCGCGACCCAGGCGTCGTACGTCTCCTCGAAGGTGCCGGGCGCCAGGCCGAAGAGGCGCTCCATGCCGCTGGTCCACTTGACCCGGTTGGTCTTGAGATCCCACTCGAAGACGCCGAAGCCGCCCCCCCACTGCGCGACCTCCAGCCGCTCCTGAAGGGCGCGAAGTTCGCCCTCGGCCTCGCGGGCCTCGGTGATGTCGAGCACGACGCCGGTCATGCGGATGGCGCGGCCGGCGCTGTCGCGGAAGGTCTGGCCCCGCGAGACGATGCGGCGCTCCGCGCCGTCGGGACGGATGATGCGGTACTCGGTGTCGATGTCCGCCCCGTGCTCGATCGACATGAGCGAATCGGACTCCACGCGGGCCCGGTCGTCGGGGTGGATCAGGTTGAGGAAGCGCTCATACGTCACGGTCTCCGTGGCGTCGAGGCCGAACATGCGCTTGCACGTGTCGGTCCACATCAGTTCGCGCGTGGCCAGATCCCACGACCACATGCCCACGTTCGCGGCCGCGGCGGCCAGGCGCAGGCGGGCCTCGCTCTCGCGCAGACTCTCCTCCAGCCGCTTCTGCTCGTCGATGTCGGTGCCGGTGCCGAACCAGCGGACGACGCGGCCGTCGCTCCCGCGCACCGGGTACGCGCGGGCGAGGTACCAGCGGTACATGCCGTCGGCACGGCGGAGCCGCACCGTCACCTGCAGGGGCTGGCCGGTGCGGACGGACTCGGCCCAGGCGGCGGCGGCGGGGCCGGCGTCGTCCGGGTGGACCACCGGCGCGCCGAAACACGGATCCGAGGGGGACGGCTTCAGGCCGGTGTACTCCTCCCAGCGATGGTTGTAGTAGTCGAGCGTGCCGTCGGCGTGGCTGGTCCAGACGATCTGCGGGAGCGACTCGGCCAGGGCGCGGAAGTGCTCCTCGCTACGGCGCAGCGTCAGTTCGGCCTGCTTGGCGTCGGTGATGTCCACGCACGAGCCGATGAAGCCGGCAAAGCGTCCATCGGGGCCGAAGCGCGGGATGCCCGTGTCAAGGACCCAGCGGTACTCGCCGTCGTAGCGGCGGAGGCGGAACTCGGTCTTGAACGGGCGGCGGGCGGCGAAGGCCTCGGCGCACACGGCCAGCGCCTGTGTGTCGTCGGGGTGCACCAGCGACATCCATCCCGTGCCGAGTTGCTCTTCCAGCGGGCGCCCGGTGAAGTCCAGCCACGTCTTGTTGAAGTAGATCCCGGCCTTGTCGGCGCCGGACATCCAGATGAGCACCGGCGCGCCGTCGGCCATCGTGCGGAAGTGCTCCTCGCTCCGCCGCAGGGCGTCCTCGGTGTCGCGCCGCTCGGTAATGTCCACGCATGCGGCGACGAAGCCCTCGAACGCCCCGGAGGGCCCGGCGCGCGGAACGCCCTGCACCTCGACCCAGCGGTAGGCGCCGTCGATGCGCTGGAGGCGCAGTTCGACGACGAACGCCTCCCGCCGCTCGATGGCGCCGCGGTAGACGGAGCGGCCCAGGTCGGCGTCGTCGGGGTGGACGCAGTCGAGCCAGCAGCCTCCGCTGACGCCGGTGAACTCGCGCCACGCGCGGTTGAAGTACGCGCAGGTGCCGTCGCGGTCGGCGACCCACATGAGGACCGGCGCGGCGTCGGCGATGAGGCGGAAGCGCTCCTCGCTCTCGCGCAGACCCAGAAGGGCGCGGGCTCGCTCGACAATCGGCCAGGCCCGGCGGGCGACCTCTTCGATCAGTTCTTCCTCCGCCTCGGTCCACACGCGGGGCTCGGGCTGGTACGCCGCGACGATGGATGCCAGACGTCCGCCGAGAACAACGCCGGCGCACAGGCTGGCGCCCAGGCGCAGCGCCTCGAACGCGGCGGCCGCGGGGGCGGTGCGAGGGTCGGTGCGCGCATCGTCGAGCACGAGCACGCCGCCGCGGCGCAGCGCGGCCGCCGCGCCCTCACCGAACTCGTCGAGGCGGAAGACCGAGCGGTCAACGGGCGGCACGCCGTAACCCTCGCCGCGGGTGACGATCCCGGTGGCATCGTCCACCTCGCAGAACACGACGCGGGGGACATTCAGCCGTTCGGCCAGGGCCGCCGCGGCAACGCGCTGCACCTCCGCGGGGTCGGAGATCTCGCGCAGGCGGTCGGACAGTTCGCCCAGGAACCGGCGGCGCTCCTCCGCGGCGATGCGTGCGGAGACGTCGCGCACCGCCACGTGCAGCGCCGACGTCGCACCCCAGGGCATCGGCGTGACGACCAGTTCCGTGCACAAGCCCGGCCCGGCGCCGGTCCGCCACCGGCACTCGGTCGGCGGCTGCCGGCGCGACGTGCGCGCGGCCCGCTGGAGGGCGTTGGCGACCGCGGCGCGGTCGGGGTCGGCGATGAAATCCAGCAGGGAGCGGTCGGTGGCATCCCGCGCATCGGCAGCCCCCATGAGGCGCAAGGCCGCGACGTTGGCCCACAGCACGCGGGCGTCGGGCGTCACGGCCAGCAGGCCGTCGGGGCTCGTCTCCAGCAACCGACGGGCACGTTCATGGCCGTTGCGCAGGGCCCGCTCCTGGCGCGCGGCCTCGTCGAGGTGATCCCGCAGT
>CALAFV010000318.1 GCA_937891445.1 uncultured Phycisphaerales bacterium
CAGGTCCTGCCCGGCGGGCTCGTACTCCCCCAGCAGCAGCGCGACCAGCAGCGGCCCGGCGTCCTCGTCGGCGTCGGCCGGGACCGCGGCGTCCAGCGCCGCGCGAGCGCCGGTGCGCAGCGAGCCCAGCAGCGCGGCCCAGCGGGAGGCCACCCACGCACGAACCCCGGACCGGTCGGGGAGCGGCGTGATGAGCGCCGCGTCCGGCACGGACAGGTCGCCCGCCGCACCGCCGCCGGGCTCCTGCGCCGCGAGCAGGCGACGGTCGGGGGAGCCGGGGTTCATGGGAGGGCCTGCCCGCGTGAACTCCCCGGTCGCGCGGATCCGTGCCCCGGCGCGCACGCCCTCCGGCGCCTCCGGAGTCTCGAGCCACACCCGCACACGCCCGCAGGCTGGGCGAGGTCCCTCGGGCGTGAGCACGCCATCGACATCCAGCACGATCGCGACCGACGGCTCGTTGGCCGCGCCGCTGAAGGCTGCCAGCGCGCCGGGACCAGGGCCGGCACGCCGCCGCGGGGGCTCGGCGACAAGGCCCTCGAGGGTGACCAGCGTGCGGCCGCCAACGCCGACGTCCGCGACGATCGCCGCGAGGTGATCGCGCGGCCCTTCGTGGATCCGCAGCGCGAACCACCCTCCTCCGGCCGCGGCGGCCGCCAGCGCGAGCGCCACCCGCACGGCCCGGCCGCGGCCCAGCGCCGCGACGATCAGGACCGCGCACGCGATGGAGAACCACGCCGCGGCCGGCACATCGGGCAGCGCGCGTGCGGCGCTGAACCCGGCGGAGACCATCGCGAACGCGTAGAGCGACCGTCGCGCCGGCACGGGCCCGTGCGGTGTTGTGTCATCCGGGTCGATCGCCGGTCCTGGCGCTACGGAGGGAACCTCCACCACGCCGGGACACGATGACGACCGGCCCCGCGGCCGTCAAGGCGGCGGGCGCCCGCGAGCGCCGCCGGCACACGGTCGTGCGGGGACTCAGTTGATCGACGTCACGACCAGGTCGTCGAAGCCGTCGAGCGGGTCGATCGGCTTCGGAAGCGGCGCGCCCGGAGTCGTGGCGGGAGCCGGGGGGTTGTACCGCACGAACGGATCGCCGCCCCCGCCGGCCGCGGCGGCCTGCTTGCCGCCCGTGTCGCGCCGGTTCAGGAAGATGCCGTCGGTGCCGGCGGAGTGGAAGACGATCCCCGCCCGGCCGCGCGACGGGATCGGGTTGTCGGGCGGAGAGGCCGGCTCGGGGTAGACCGGGTTGCCGAGCAGACCCGCCATCGTCCTGGCGCGGGCGTCCCAGGACCACTGCGGCCCCAGCAGGCTCTGCTCATCCTCGCGCCCGGCGCCCGTGGGGGTCGCCTGCGGCTTGCCGAGTTTGCCCAGAGCCGTGCTCTTGAGGTGCCCGGCGTTGGAGGCCCAGTAGTACCGCCCCCGGTCGTTCGCCGAGCCGCTGTGCTCCAGCGCGAAGAAGGAGTCCTGGCCCGAGACAATGTCATCCTGGACCCACGCCAGGATCGGCGTGCCCCACGAGTCCACAACGTCCGGCAGGTCCCGGTTGGCCTGGCTCCCGACCTGGCCGTTGCCGTTGCGGCTGACGAAGTTCCGCTCGTCGGGGGACCAGTACTGGGACCGGCCGTCGTGCTTGGCGCCGATCAGGCGGACCAGCACGTGGACGCGGGCCTCGGGGTTCGACGGATTGGGATTGATCGAGGTGGGGCCGACCTGGAGCGTTGTCTCGCCCGCGGGCGGAGTCACGACGATGCCACCGGCGAGGTCCAACATGATGTTCTCCATGTTGGTGAACCCCTCGGTGTTCATGTTCTGCTGCCTGCCCATGATGCGGGAGGAGTAGTAACCCGGGGCGCGGCGGTTATCGATCTGGAACTGATCGCACGCCTTGCCGAGGTCGGTCATCAGCGCCGTCGTCGCGGCCCTGCGTGCGGCGTTGCGCGCCCCCGCCAGCGCCGGGAAGGCGATCACGACGACGATCGCGATGATCGCGATCACCACCAGCATCTCGATAAGCGTGAAGCCTGTCGCCAGCCCAGTACGCCGACCGTGACGCGGGTCCATGTGCCTGCCTCCCATCGCCGCGACTCCTCGTAACGCCGATCCTTCAACCCGCGCCCCGCCCGACGGCGGCGCGATGACCACCGCTTCGGCACCCTCCCCGCACCGCCGGGGTGCTATTCGCCCCGCGCTGCGCCCCTGATCCGGCCGCGTCCGACCTCGGGGGCACTTCGCGGCCCTGGGCGGCATTCCTGATACCACACTCACAAATCCACGATCGCGAGGCGAATCCTCACGGAGGCCCAACGGCCTCGCCACGCGCAGTGTAGCACGGAACCCGCCCGGCCCCCAACCGCCCCACGGACGGGGGACTTTGACCCCCCGGCCGCTTTGGTCAATACTGGCCCAGTGACCGGCTCGGCCGTGAATCTGCGCGCCCTCTCCGCCTCCGACCTGGAGGCCGCGGTCCGACGGGCCGCGGACGCCCTGTCGCAAGGCACGCCGGTCATCGTCCCGACCGATACGGTCTACTCCGTGGCTCTCCCGGCGTCGTCGTCCATTGCCCCGGCCCTGGCCCGGGCGCTGGGACGGTCCGGCCCTCTGGCGTGGCACCCACCGACGGCCGACCGGGCCATCGACCTGCTCGGCCTCACCAGGCCGGCCCACCGCCGCCTGCTGCGCCGCCTCACACCCGGCCCCGTGATCCTCGCCGCGGCGATCGGTGAGGACGGGGTCGCGGC
>CALAFV010000319.1 GCA_937891445.1 uncultured Phycisphaerales bacterium
CCCCCGCCGCCCCCAGCACCCCCCCGCCGCGCTCCCACCCCATCACCTTCACCACCGCCGCCGCCAGCCCTACCGCCACGATCGCCCCCGGCACCCGCGGCAGCACCCGCCGCATCGCGATCATCACCGCCAGCGACCCCAGCGCGATCCCCGTCGTGTGCCAGTTGATCGTCTCGAAGTGCCGCGCCAGCAACGCCACCTTCGGCACAAACTCGGGCGGGATCGGGATCGGCGTCCCGCTCTCGTCCGCCACCGTCAGCCCGAAGAAGTCCTTCACCTGGCTCGCCAGGATCGTCACCGCGATCCCCGCCGTGAACCCCGTCGTCACCGGGTAGGGGATGAACTTGATCATCGCCCCGAACCTGAACACCCCCATCAGGACCACGATCACCCCCGCCATCAGCGTCGCCAGCGCCAGCCCCCCATACCCGTGCTCCGCCGCGATCCCCGCCACGATCGGGATGAACGCCGCCGTCGGCCCGCCGATCTGCACGCGGCTGCCCCCCAGCGCGCTGATCAGCAGCCCCGCCACCACCGCCGTGAACAGCCCCATCGCCGGCGGGCTCAGCCACGGGTGCACCGCCTGCATCTCCGCGGCCACGTTCGCCGGGATCGACGCGATCCCCAGCGCCATCGCCAGCGGCAGCGCGATGATCGCCACCGTCAGCCCGCCCATCGCGTCGGACGCGAACGTCTTCCTCGTGTACCCCTCGCGCAGACAGATCAGCAACTTCGGCGTCAGTCGGCTGTGAGACATGGGTCGGGTGGCCCGCCGCTCCGCGGCGGGTCCATGTGCATGGTGCGTATCGGGCGTTCCCAACGGACAACCCGCCGCGTCGCGGCGGATCCGCGGTGAAGTGCTGTGTGTCGTGGACTGGGCCCCGGCGGGTCCTGAGCGTTGCGCTCCCACCCTACCCCCACCCGGACAAAGATCGCACAGTAGGGACCCGCCGAGCCCGTTGGCAAGTTTCCAGCAGCGCCCGTTGCGCCGCCCCTTCCCAAATAAAAAAGCCGCGGCGCCCACACGCCGCGGCTCATCATCCTGTACGCATTCCTTTCGGATCGCGCCGCCGCCCGTCAGCAGCCGCCCACACCCTCCAGCCACGCCGTCAGGAACGCCGAGATGTCGGCCGAGTTCACCTCGCCGCTCTGGTTGAAGTCGGCATCCAGGGCGCCCGACTGGACGCACTCGATCCACGTGGTCAGGAACGCGCTGATGTCGGCCGAGTTCACCTGGCCGTCGCTGTTCCAGTCCGCCGGGCACGGCGTCCCGCCGAGCCCGGAGACGATCCACACCCGGCTCTGCCCATTGAACACACCGTTCCCCGCGATGACCGAGTGGTCGGCCGAGATCCCCAGGGCGCTCACGAGAGTCCACCCCGTCAGGTCCACACCCAGCGCCGCCAGATGCGTGTTGAGGTCCACCATCCCCGTCTCGGCGGTCCACATGAAGGCCCGCCCGCCGGATGACCCGACGATGACCGAGCCGTCAGCGCTCACCTCCCACGCGGACGTTCTGGTCGCCCCCGGAAGCGAGCCCAGATCCTCCATCCCACCCTCCTCCGTCCAGCGGAAGGCCCGCTCATCGCTCATCGAGAGCGAGGACGAGCTGGAGCCGACGATGACCCGCCCATCGGCGCTGATCCCGGTGGCGGTCGATGATGTGTGCCCCGGCAGCGTGCCCAGGTCCTGCGCGACGCCGTTGCCCAGGAACCGGTACGCGTGCCAGTAGTCGTCCCCGACGGCGACGGAGCCATCGGCGCTGATGCGCCGTGCCCGGTGATGCCCGCTCTGCGTGCCGATCAGATCCCTCATGCCCTGCCCCAGCCGCCAGAAGAACGCATAGTCAAAGTTCGGCGGCGTGGCGTTGCCCGCGCCCACGACGACCGAGCCGTCGGGGGTCACGCCGTACGCGCGTGCCCAGCCGCCGGTGCCGATCAGCCCCAGGTTCTGCATCCCGGTCTCAGGCGTCCAGCGGAAGGCCCGCGAACTGTACCCACCGGCCGCGTTGCTCTCCCCGACGATGACCGTCCCGTCGGCGTTGACGCCGTACGCGCAGGAGTGGGTCTTGCCGGGCAGAACGCCCAGGTCCTCCATCCCGCCTTCGCTTGTCCACCGGAAGGCCCTGCCCCCCGCCTGCCCCACGATCGTCGTGCCGTCGGCGCTCAGCGCCCCCATGCAGCCGTCCACGCTGATGAGAACCGGCTGCGCCGCCGCGGCGCCGGCCGCCGCCGCCACGATCGCCGCCACACAAAAACGATGGAATCCCGCTCGCTTCATGATCGGTCTCCTTCGCCACGTTCCTGGTGTGTCCGGACTCAACGCTGCGCGCAGTGTACCGCAAACGGCCGCCCATCCAAAGGCCCACGGCAATGTTGAGCACCCCATCCACAAAAAGTGGACGTTGCCATCGGGAAAGCGGATGCTTTGATCCGCGTACTACACCCCGCGCGGCCGTCCGCTCACGCCCCCTCCGCCCCCGCCCGTCTCCCGTCACCCGGACAAATGTCGCACGCGCGCCCGGCGCTGCAGGCCGGCCGCCGCGCCCCACCTCCGCCCCGGCGCCGCCGCCCCGTTCTTCCCCGCCGCTGTGGAGCAACCCCCCACGCCCTTCTATCCTCTGGGAGTTTGCGCACCCGGCGCTCCGCCGCGCCGCCCGCCCCGCGCTCCCGCACCTTCACCCGGTCGCCCCGCCCCAACAGGGAGGCCCCCGCAGGACGCCCCGCAGGATGCCCAAGCGCACCGACATCAAGACCATCCTCATCATCGGCTCCGGCCCCATCGTCATCGGCCAGGGGTGCGAGTTCGACTACTCCGGAACCCAGGCGTGCAAGACCCTCCGCGCCGAGGGGTACCGCGTCGTGCTCGTCAACTCCAACCCCGCGACGATCATGACCGACCCGGAGTTCTCCGACCGCACCTACATCGAGCCCATCACCCCCGAGGCCGTCCGCAAGGTCATCCAGAAGCAGAAGGAGATCGGCGACCCCATCGACGCCCTCCTCCCCACCCTCGGCGGCCAGACCGCCCTCAACTGCGCCTGCGCCCTGTACGACAACGGCACCCTCGCCGAGTTCGGCATCGAACTCATCGGCGCCAACCGCGAGGCCATCCACCGCGCCGAGGACCGCCGCGCCTTCAAGGAGATCTGCGAGAGCCTCGGCCTCAAGACCCCCCTCTCCAAGACCGTCACCAGCCTCGAAGAGGCCCGCGAGTTCCAGAAGGTCTGCGGCCTCCCCGCCATCATCCGCCCCGCCTTCACCCTCGGCGGCACCGGCGGCGGCATCGCCTACAACCAGGAAGAGTTCGACGAGATCGTCACCCGCGGCCTGCGCGCCAGCATGATCGGCCAGGTCCTCATCGACCAGTCCGTCCTGGGCTGGAAGGAGTTCGAACTCGAGGTCATCCGCGACAAGAAGGACAACTGCATCGTCGTCTGCGGCATCGAGAACATCGACCCGATGGGCGTCCACACCGGCGACTCGATCACCGTCGCCCCCATCCTCACGCTGACCGACAAGGAATACCAGGCGATGCGCGACGCCGCGTTCGCCATCATGCGCGCCGTCGGCGTCGAGACCGGCGGCAGCAACGTCCAGTTCGCCGTCAACCCCAACCCGCCCATCGGCCCCGACGGCGAGCCCGAGTTCCAGATGGTCGTCGTCGAGATGAACCCGCGCGTCTCGCGCTCCTCCGCCCTGGCCTCCAAGGCCACCGGCTTCCCCATCGCCAAGATCGCCGCGCGCCTCGCCGTCGGCTACACCCTCGACGAACTCCGCAACGAGATCACCGGCACCACCAGCGCCTGCTTCGAGCCCAGCATCGACTACATCGTCACCAAGATGCCGCGCTGGACCTTCGAGAAGTTCCCCGAGGCCGACGAGACCCTCACCACCCAGATGAAGTCCGTCGGCGAGGCCATGGCCATCGGCCGCACCTTCGCCGAAAGCCTCCAGAAGGCCATCCGCTCCATGGAGGTCAAACGCTTCGGCCTGGGCCTGGACCGCAACGACAAATGGCTCGCGGCCAGAAGAAACGGCTCCCCCGACGCCCACAAGGCCGCCGACGGCTCCGAGATCGAGTGGCCCATCGCCGAGGACAAACTCACCCGCAAACTCGCCGTCCCCAGCCAGGGCCGCCTCTACTACATCCGCTACGCCATGAAGATGGGCTGGAGCGACCAGCGCATCCACGAACTCTCCAGGATCGACCCCTTCTTCCTCGACCAGATCCGCCGCCTCGTCGAGTTCGAGGACGTCCTCTGCGCCTACCGCACGCTCGAGGAAGTCCCCCGCGACGTCCTCTTCCAGGCCAAGCGCCTGGGCTACTCCGACGCCCAACTCGCCAACCTCTACCTCGGCACGATCTCCAGCGACACCATCCTCAAGGTCCGCGAGCACCGCAAGCGCCTCGGCATCGAGCCCGTCTACAAACTCGTGGACACCTGCGCCGCCGAGTTCGAGGCCCGCACCCCGTACTACTACAGCACCTACGAAGCGCCCGCGTTCGTAAGCGGCCGCCCCGCCCCGCCCGACGACGAGATCCGCGTCTCCGACAAGAAGAAAGTCATCATCCTCGGCGGCGGCCCCAACCGCATCGGCCAGGGGATCGAGTTCGACTACTGCTGCTGCCACGCCGCCTTCGCCGCCCGCGACCTGGGCTTCGAGTCGGTGATGATCAACTCCAACCCGGAGACCGTCTCCACCGACTACGACACCAGCGACCTCCTCTTCTTCGAGCCCCTCACGCTCGAAGACGTCCTCGACATCGTCGAGCGCCTCAACGGCCGCCCGCTGCGCGACGGCCCCGGCCTCGTCCACGGCCTCATCGTCCAGTTCGGCGGCCAAACCCCCCTCAACCTCGCCCACGGACTCGTCAAGGCCGGCGCCCCCATCATCGGCACCACCGTCCAGTCCATCGACCTCGCCGAAGACCGCAAGGCCTTCGACGCCCTCCTCGAGCGTCTCGGCATCGGCCGCCCGCCCGGCGGCACCGCCCACTCCGTCCCCGAGGCCGTTGCGCTCGCCGCGCGCCTCGGCTACCCCGTCCTCGTCCGCCCCTCCTACGTCCTCGGCGGCCGCGGCATGGAGGTCTGCTCCGACGAGAAAGCCCTCCGCCACTTCATGGCCAGCGCCATCGAGATCAGCGGCATGGACGGCGCCCCCGTCCTGATCGACAAGTTCCTCGACCGCGCCACCGAGGTGGACGTGGATGTCATCGCCGACTTCGACCCCGCCCACGCCGATCCCGCCGCGGCCGCCGGCGCCGCCGCCCCCCGCGCCCTCA
>CALAFV010000320.1 GCA_937891445.1 uncultured Phycisphaerales bacterium
CGTCGATGAAGAGCAGCCCGACCCCCTCACCGTCCCCGATCGGCACGCGCGAGTCGCCGATGCGCAAGTCCACACGCTCGCGCACCCCCGGCCGCGACAGGAACGCCTCGGCGTCGGGGTGGTGCCGCGGGTCGATGTCGATGCTCACGATCCGCCGCCCCGGCGCGGCCATGGCCAGTAGGCAGGTGGACCCCGCGTGCCGGCGCCCGATCTCCAGCACCGGCCCGGCGGTGCGCTTGCAGGCCCGCCACAGCGCCGCCGCCTCGTCGAAGTTCTGCCGCAGGATGCCGCGGTTGCGGTTGTCGCACGTAAAGAGCCACGCGCAGTCCTCGAAGCCGGGCGCGGCTGTCGGTTCCACCGCCGTCCGCGTCGGCGCGTGCCGCGTGGCCAGACCGTTGGTGCTGTGCATCGTTTGTCGCTCCGCCGGCGCATCGAAGAGTGTGACCGAGTCGATCGGCTCGCCGCGCAGGGCCGTCAGCAGCCCGCGCCGGAAGGCGTAGCGCTTCAGCGGCAGGTGCTGCTCATACAACGCTCGGATCAGCGTCCGTTCCGCCGGCCCGCTGACGGCACTGGCCGGCGTCGAGCCCCAGGACCGGAAAGTCTCCAGCAGCCGCTCGGCCTGCGCGCGCTCGCGCCGGGTGAACTCCTCCGCGTAGCGCCGTTCCTGCTCGTCGAGGATGTCGCGCCCGAACAGTTCGCGGGCGCACGCTGGCGCCATTTGGGCGAACCCCACCGCCGCGTGCCCCAGGCGCATCTCGCGGTCGAGGTAACCGTCGGGCGTGATCCGGTGATCGTGCCGCGCCACCGCCGCGGGGCGAAAGAGCACGGGCATCCCGTGCCGCTCGCGGAGGCGCCAGGCGATCTCCGTGTCCTCGTACCCGTATTTCTCCGGGAAGACCGCGTACCCGCCGACGTCGCGCACCAGCGCCGCCGGGTACGAGACGTTGAGCCCGAAGGCGTGGCGGAAGCCCCAGTCGTGCGCGGGATCGTCGCGTCGGGGGCCGGTCATCTGGTCGTAAAAGAAGATCATGGACGTCTCGCGCACGAGCCGTTCCATGAGCGTGTCGTCCGCGTGAACCACCCACGGCGAATCGCCCACGATCGTCGCCGGCCGGTCCATCGCCAGCAGCGCCAGCCCCTCGCGCGCGTGCACGGCGCACAGGTCCGGCTCCGCGAGCACGTCGTCGTTGAGCGACAGCAGGATCGCCCCCCGCGCCCGCTCGATGAGGCGGTTGCGCACCGCCGCGAGCCCCGACCGCTCGCACTCGACGACCACGAGTTCCGCCCGCCCGCCCGCCTCATGCCATGTGCGCCGGCACGCCTCGGCCGTCGCCGCGTCCGGCCCGTCGAGCCCCACGAGCACCTCGTACCGCTCCGGCGGCATCGTCTGCCGCGCGAGCGCGCGCAGGCACGCGGCGATCTTCTCCGGCCGCCGGTAGGTCGGGATCACGACGCTGAGGTCCATGGCGCTCGTCGGGTGGCCTTGTATGGCCTCGGGGTGGTCGGGGCGTTGTCAGTATCGTGGCAAAAGGACCGAGAACTTGAGCCCTCCCGCCGTGCTCGCCGCCGATCGCCGCAATTCTCGGATCTCGCCCAACCACCCCCCGGCGGCGGCCGATAAGCCGACGTCAGGAGGCTCTCCCATGCCCCGGACGGACACGCTCCCGATCACCATCGGCCAGGGGGACCGCCGCCGCTCGCCGCGGCACCAGGTGGTCCGCCCCTGCAAACTCTTCCGCCACGCCACCGGCCGCTACACCGCGGCGTGCACGCGGAACGTCTCCGACAGCGGCGTGCTGCTGGAGATCGAGAGCCCGCGCCCGCTCGCCGTCGGCGAGCGCGTCGGCGTGGGGATCGCGTGGACGCGCTCCGCCATCCTCTCCGACGCCGCCATGCTCCCCGGCGAGGTCGTCCGCATCGAAGACGGCGGCGAGGACCGGCAGGTCGTCGCCGTGCGCTTCGCGGAGCCGGCGGCGCTGGCCATGGCGGCCTGAGGAGCGAGCAGCGGGGGAGGGGGGGCGCACCGCCGCGGCCGCGCGCTCACGGCCCCCGTGTGTTGCCGAAGAGTTCGATGTGCAGCCGGTGCGCGTACCGCCAGCCGCGAGCCAGGCACATCCGCACGACGGCGTCGCGCTGGGCGAGCGACGGCGCGGCCGTCCCCTCGGGCATGAGCAGAACGTCCGCCGGCGTCCAGCCCGTCAGCCGCGCGAGCAGAGCATCGATCTCCGGCAGATCCTCCTCGCCGCGGACGACGAACTTGAGTTGGTGCCGCGGCGAGGGGAACCGGTCGAGCAGCGCCTGGAGCGCCCCGACGTTGATCCGCCGCGCCTCATGCCGCGCGGCCCACGCGGCCTCGATGCCGCGCTCGCGGCACTGTTCTTCGGTCGGCGTCGAGTTCGCCAGTTTCGGCGAGATCGACATCAGGTCGCACGCCAGGCCCGCCTCCGGCGCGACCGTCCCCGCCGTTTCGATCGTGATGTGCATCCCCGCCTCCGCCAGCGCCCGCGACAACGGGACCAGGCCGGGGAAGATCATCGGCTCCCCGCCCGTGAGCACCGCGTGGCGGGCGCCAGTGGCGCGGGCTTCGGCGACAAGGTCGTCGATCGTCCGCGTGACCGCCCCCGGGCGCCACGAGGCGTACGGCGTGTCGCACCACGAGCACCGCAGGTTACACCCCGACAGCCGCGCGAACCACGACGGCGTGCCCGCGAGTTTCCCCTCACCCTGGAGTGAGTAGAACGTCTCGGCGATGGGCAGCGCGGCAGTGGTCATCGTCATCACGGGGCGGCGGCGGTCGCCGGCCGCGCGGCGTAGCGCGTCGGGTCCGCGACACCCGCCTCGCGGAACCCCCGCGCGCGGATGAGGCACGAATCGCACCGCCCGCACGCCAGGCCCTCCGGCGTCGGATCGTAACACGAGCGCGTCAGCCCGTAGTCCACGCCCAGGCGCGTGCCGAGTTGGATGATCTGCGCCTTGGTCAGCGTCACCAGCGGCGCGTGCACGCGCAGCGGGCGCCCGCCCTCGGTTCCCGCCCGCGTGCCGAGCGTCGCCGCCGTCTCGAACGCCCGCAGGAACGGTTCGCGGCAGTCCGGGTACCCCGAGTAGTCCACCGCGTTGGCGCCGATGTACACGTCCGCCGAGCCGAGCGTCTCCGCCCACGCCGCGGCGATCGACAGGAGCACAAGGTTCCGCGCCGGCACGTACGTCACCGGCACCGGTGCACCCGCACGCCCCGCGTCCGGCGAGTCCTTCGGCACCGCCACCGCTTCATCGGTCAGCGCCGATCCGCCGAACGCCCGCAGGTCCACACGCACGACCTTGTGCTCAACCGCCCCCAGCGCCCGCGCGACCGCCCCCGCGGCCTCCAGTTCGCCCCGGTGCCGCTGCCCGTAGTCCACGCTCAGCGCCGCAACGTCGAACCCCTCCGACCTCGCCACCGCCATCGCGGTCGCCGAGTCGATTCCCCCCGATAGGAGCACCACCGCAACCGGCCGCGCGGCCATCACGCCTCCCCCGCCGCCGCGGGCGGCTGCTCGGGCGTCGGCGAAGGCGCGGGCGAAGCGGGCCGCCCCAGCGCCGCCGCCAACTGCGCCAGCGCCGCGACCGGGAACCCGAACCCCTGCGCGCCTCCGTGCCCCGCGTTGAAGACGACGTGCTCGACACCCCGCTGCCCCAACGCCGCCGCGTAGCGGATCGCCTGCGGCAGCGGCATGCGGATCACGCTCGCGACGCGCGAGCCATCCGGCGCCCGCACCGGCCGCGGCGCCTGATTCACGAACCGCCAGGCCCGGCGCTCATCCGTGAACGCGAACAACCGCGGCTTGGGCGGCTCGCCCGCCAGCAGCAGCGCCGGCGCATCGGGCCGCTCCAGCGTCGTCACACCGTACCACGCCGGCAGCCGGATGACGGCGTTCCACAGCGAACGCCACGAGGGATCGTCGTTCCGCTCACGGGCCAGGCGCGCGAGGTTGTCGATGTTGATGGGGACGCTCTGGGCCATAATCGGTCCTGGGCGTGGGCGGCTCCCGTAGGCGCTGGGCGCGGGCAC
>CALAFV010000321.1 GCA_937891445.1 uncultured Phycisphaerales bacterium
CCGTGCGACGCCACTCGGCCGAGCTCTCGCTTCAAATACCGTTGCGCAACCACTATTGAGCAGCCCCTGGGTCGCAAGACCCGGGGGCTTGTCGTTTGGGGCGTTGCCGAGGCGTGGCCGGTCAGTGCGTGGCGTCCGGACGGGGGGTTGTCAAGAGCATGAGGACGCCCAGCGTGCCCGCGATGAGCGACGCGGCGAAGATGCCGATTTTGGCAGCGGCGTGCACGGCAGGGTCGGGGAACGCGATCCCGGCGATGAAGAGCGACATGGTGAACCCGATGCCGCCCAGCGCGCCGGCGCCGCACAACTGGCGCCAGGAGTACGCATCCGGCTTGTGAGCGATGCCGCTGCGCACCGCGAGCCACGCGGCCGTGATGATCCCGACCGGCTTGCCGATGACCAGACCCAGCGTGATGGCGAGGACCAGCCGCATGTGACCCTCGACCACACCGGCCGAGAGGACGACGCCGGCGTTGGCCAGCGCGAAGATCGGGAGCGCCAGGTAACTGGACCAAGGCTCGACGGAGCGGAGGAGTTTGTCGGCGGGCGACTCCATCCGCTTGTGGATGGCGTCGAGGAGTCGCAGGGTGGGCTCGGAGGGGCCGGTGCGCATCGCCTCCCCGTGGTGGCTCTCCTCCTGGTGGATCACCAGTGAGGCCTGGGCCAGCAGAGCCTTGAGGTTCGCCGGGGGGCGGGTGGGGATGAGCATGGCCATGATCACGCTCGCCAGCGTGGCGTGCAGGCCCGCCTCGTGGAGGCAGAACCAGAGGATGGGAGCGCAGATCGCGTACGGGATCGGGCTGTACACCGCGGCGCGGTTGAGGACCACGACCACCGCGGTGACCGCTCCGGCGGCGAGCAGGTAGCCCTCGTGGATCCCGCCGGTGTAGAACAGCGCAATGACGAGGATCGCGACCACGTCGTCGATGATGACCGCGGCGGTGAGGAAGACGCGCAGTTCGATGGGGACGCGGGCGCCCAGGAGCACGATCAGCGCGACTGCGAAGGCGGTGTCGGTGCCGATCGGGATGCCCCAGCCGTGTCGTAACTCCGGCGGCGCGATCGACGCGTAGATCACGCCCGGCAGGATGATCCCGCCCAGCGCGGCGATCACCGGCAGCATGCCGGAGCGGAAACTGGCCAGGTGACCGACGGTGAACTCCCGTTTGATCTCGAGGCCGACGACGAAGAAGAAGACGGTCAGGAGCCCGTGGTTGATCCAGTGGAGCAGCGAGTGTGAGAAGGAGAGTTGGTCCCAGATGACGCCCAGGGGCGTCTCCCAGAGCGTTGCGAACGCCGAGCCCAGCGGCGAGTTGCTCAGCACCACCGCCAGCAGCGTGGCCAGGCCGAGGAGGAGGCCGGACATCGGCCCCCAGCGGACGAACTCGAACGCGGCGGCCTGGATGCGATGCCCGAGGGATCCGAGCATCGCGTCGGCCAGCGAACTTTCATCCCAGGTGCCGGTGTAGCCGCGGCCGTTGATGAAGAACGTCGGGGAGAGGCGGACGCCGCCGCGCTGGGCCTCCTCGATGCTCCGGCGGACCCGGGCTCGCGCCTGGTCGAGGGCCGGATCGTCGGTCGCCAGGCCGAACTGTCCGGCGATCTCGTCGAGATCGGCGTCGGTCAGCGCCGTGCCGCGTTCCATCAGCGTCTCGTGGACGGGCCAGAACTGCCCCTTCGCCGCCGCCTGTTCCGCCAGTTCGGCCGCCCGCATGGCGATGCGGCTGCCGCTTGTGGGGAAGTGCCGGAAGACGTAGCACATGCGGTCGCCGAAACGGTTCCGCAGTTCCTTGACGACCTCGTGAACGGCCTGACAGGGTTCGGAGGCGTAACTCCCGTACTGCACCAGGGTCATTTCCGCGTCCGTCGGCCCCAGGATGTGGTCGCGGAGGGGATCGACGGGCGGATCGAGGAGTTTCGGGGCGTCATTCGGCATCGCGAGTGAGTGTACCCGCGTGCGCGCGATTTCAAGCCGCGCGCAGCAGCGCCGAGGCATCAGGCCGTTTCATGCCTAAGGCCGGGGAGTTTTTGCAACGGTTGTGAGCGTGCGGCGGCGTGGCGTTCATTCGGGCCTGCTCGCCACGCAGATGAACCGCGAAAGCCGCAACGCTCGGTTGCGGGCTCGCTCAGCCGCGGGCCGGCCCCATCAGGCTTTCGGGGTCCTGGAGCAGTTCCACGATCTTCGCAAGGGCCAGCGCGGCGGTCGCGCCGTCCACGACGCGGTGGTCGCAGGCGAGGCTGAGCGGCAGGAGCAGCCCGATCGCGAACGCCGGGCCGGCGGGCGTGGAGCGGATGACCGGCGCCTGCCGGGCGCGGCCGACCGCGAGGATGCCGACCTCCGGGTAGTTGATGACGGGCGTCGCGAAGCGGCCGGCGTGCGAGCCGACGTTGCTGATGGTGAACGTCGAGCCGATCAGTTGCTCGCGCGGGATGCTCCGCGTGCGGGCGGCGTTGGCGATCTGCGCGACCTGGCGGCCGATCTCCAGCACACCCAGGGCGTCGCAGTCGCGGATGACCGGGACCATGAGCCCGCTGTCGGTGTCGGTGGCGATGCCCAGGTGCACAGCGCGGTGCTGGACGATCTCCTCGGCCTTGTCGTCCACCGTCGCGTTCATCGCCCTGAACTGAGGCATCGTCAGCACGCGGCAGACCGCGGCGGCGACGAACGGCAGGAAGGAGACCTTCTCGCCGCTGGCGGCCGCGAGTTTCCGGCGCAGCACGTCGAGGGCCGAGACGTCCGCCTCGTCCATCACGTTGAAGTGCACGGCCTGGTTGACGCTCTCGCGCAGGCGGTTGGCGATCGTCCGGCGCACGCCGCGGAACGGGATGCGCGTGACGGGCTCGCCGGGGGCAGCGGCCGGGGTGCGAGCAGCGGGAGTAGGGGGGACGCTGACCGGGCGGGCCGGCGCGGCGGGGGCGCGCATCGCCGGGGTCCGCGTCTGGACGACGGCGCTGTGCGGCTCCTCGGGCTCGTTGGGGGCGACGTCCGGAATTCCACCGGCAGCGCCGGCGGCCGCGGCGGCACGCACATCCTTGTCGGTGATGCGCCCGCCGATCCCCGTGCCGCGGACGCGCGCCAGGTCAACCCCCAGGTCGCGGGCGAGGCGGCGGACGGCTGGAGCCGCGAGGATCTTGCCTGCATCGGCCTGAAGGTGCGCCAGCGAGCCGACGACGGTGCCATCGTCCTCCGTGCGCTGGTAGTTGTCCGGGTCGGGCTCGGCGGCGGGGGCGGCGTGGTGCGTGCCGTTGGAACTTGCGCCGGCGGCGGCCTTCTTGGCCTCGCTCTTGGTGGGCGCGGGGGCCGCGGCGCCGCCCTCGCCGACATACGTCACCAGCGGGTTGCCGACCTTGAGGATGTCGCCGGGCTTGCCGTGGAGGGCGGCGATCACGCCGTCGCGCGGGCTGGGGACCTCGACCAGGGCCTTGTCGGTCTCCATCTCGGCGAGGATGTCGTGCTCCTTGACGGCCTGGCCGACCTCCACCTTCCACGCGATCAGTTCGGCCTCGTGCACGCCTTCGCCGAGGTCGGGGAGGATGAAGTCGTTGGGGTTGCCGGTGGATTTCGCGTGGGCCATGGTCGGTCCTCGGTCCGGGTCGGGTGGTCGGGTCGGGGGCGAGAGAGGATAGAAGGGACGAGTGGCGGGGGAGAGGGTCAGAGTTTGCGGAGGTTGTTGACCCGCTCGACCGCCTGGGCGAGCAGGTCGCGCAGCGGCTTGAGCGAGTCGAGCACTGCGCCGGCGTCACGGAGTTGGACAGCCACCGTGCTGACGCCCGAAGCGGTCTGGGCGGTGAAGGAGAGGCCGCTGGCGTCCTTGAACGTCACGGTGGCGACCTCGAACGGCTCGGCGGGCTGCTCGGCGCGGGCGGCCTCGATGCGGTCGATGGTCTCGACGAGGCGCTGGGCCTGGCTGACGTCGAGGGTCACGCTCTGGGTGTGGATGGCCAGGTGGACGCCGTAGGCGTACTTCGACGTGACCAGCCGGTCGCTGGTCGCGCGGATGATG
>CALAFV010000322.1 GCA_937891445.1 uncultured Phycisphaerales bacterium
CCGCGCTTGGTGTCACGGTTGGGTAGCGTACGGTTGGGTGGCGGTTGGTGTCAAGAGGGCAAGAGGGTTGGTTGGGTTTTGTTTGATAATGGTGGAAGTCGTTGGGGGAAAGGGGGAAAGGCGGTTCGAGACGTGGAGAGGGGGGGAGACCCGGGGATTCGCCGCAGAGGGGGGAGAGAAAAGGAGAAGGGGGAGGGGGCTCCTCCCCCGGCGTGACAGGGTCAGCAGCCGCCTTGGACGGCGTCGAGCCAGGCGGTCAGGAAGGCGGAGACATCGGTGGAGGTGACCTGGCCGTCGGCGTTGAAGTCGGCGTCGAGCGTGCCGTCGGTGATGGAAGCGAGCCAGGCGGTGAGGAAGGCGCTGATGTCGGTCGAGGTCACGTGGCCGTCGTCGTCCCAGTCGGCCGGACACTGCACGCTCAGCAGCGCGGGAAGCGTGACGGCGCTGCCGCAGGCGTTGGAGACGACGCAGTCGTAGGCTCCCGCGTCGTCGCGCGTCACGCCGGAGATGGTGAGCGTCGTCGTGGCGGAACCGGAGATGATGGAGCCGTGCGCTGTCGGGCCGTCCGCGAGGTCGATGCCGTTGCGGCGCCAGCGCAGCGCGAGCGTCGGAGCCCCCACCGCTTCGGTCAGGAACTGGGCCGTCTGGCCCGGCGCCGCGCTGTGAGCGACGGGCTGCAGCGTGATCGTCGGGGCGTTGAGAGCGCCGAAGCGGGCGAAGTGGCCGGCGGGGACATCGTCGATACCCGCGAAGTATCCCGTGACAATCAGTTCGGGGTGCTGGGGGCCGTCGCCGTCAGGGTCGAACGTCGTCAAACGCTCGGGGACGCCGTAGAACCGGCCACCGAAGGGTTCCCAGTGATCGCCCTCCCATCGCGAGAGACCTCGCTGCTGCGGGGGTGTGCCGGGCGGGTAGCCGCAGACGATGAGTTGCCGTGGCCGCGGGCCGTGCGGGCCGTCCGTGTCGAACACTTCA
This sequence comes from uncultured Phycisphaerales bacterium, assembly GCA_937891445.1. Classification (GTDB taxonomy): domain Bacteria; phylum Planctomycetota; class Phycisphaerae; order Phycisphaerales; family UBA1924; genus CALAFV01. The sequence continues at coordinate 976 of CALAFV010000322.1, forward strand.
AAGTCCCATCCCCCGTCCTCCAGAGCGCCCATCGGCTGCCACGCGGCGCCGTCCCACCGCGCGACTCTCGCGAGGGGGGTGGAGCCGGAGGCGCTGAAGGTGCCGCCCGCGATCAGTTGGGCCGGCTCGGGACCATCGTCGTCCGGATCCCAGGAGGCGAACCTGACGAGGTAGCCGCCGGAGAGGCCGGCACCGACCTGCTCCCAGGCATCACCGTTCCAGGCGGCAACGTGCTGGATGATCACGCCACCGACGCTGCCGAGCCAGCCGCCGGCGATCAGGCGTGGAGGCACGGGCCCGGCACCGTCGGGGTCGAAGCTGAACAGCGTATCAACCGAGCTGGTGAAATCGGCCCCCACCTGGATCCAGCCCTCGCCATCGAGGCGGTAGACGACGTAGCGGGAGCCGGAGCCGACCCGGTAGGATGTCGCGACGACAACCGCGGGCTGCTGCGGGCCTTCGCCGTCAAAGTCGTGCACCGTGATCGCGCGGGCCGGGTTGGGGAGCGCCGGCCCAAAGGCGGACCACGCCGCGCCGTCCCAAGCGCCAAGCCGGTTGAACTCATCGGAGTCGGGGCCATCGACCACGATGATGTGCGGCCCGAGGGGGCCGCTTCCATCCGGGTCGAACAAGACCCCCTCGCCCCAGACCCCTCCCGCGTCCATGGCGTGCCACCGCTGCCCATCCCACCGGCCTGCGCCGCCGAGCGCGAGCGTGCCGCGGTACATGGGGCCGGTGGCGATGAGGTACGGCCGGAGCGGGCCGGCGCCGTCGGCGTCGAACGTGCCCGCCCAGACGACGCGGTGGCTGAATCCGTCGCCCAGCGGCTCCCACGCGTCGCCGTTCCACTCCGCGATGTACTGCATCGGGAACGGAGGGGTCCGTCTGCTGAGGAAGTCACCAGCGGCAATGAGGCGAGCCGGCGCCGGACCATCGCCGTCGCGGTCGTAGAAGCCAAATGCGCGGACAGGCTGCGTGAACCCTCCCCCAAGTTCATGCCACGTCGTCCCATCCCAGCGGGCGACGTGCCAAGCGAACACGTCGCCGATGGCGAGGAACGTGCCCCCGGCCGCCAGCTGGTGCGGCGTCTGAGGATCATTGTCGTGATCGAAGGATGCCAGGGCCAGGACGTCGCCGCTCGGCGCGCCGGCGAGCGGCGCCCACGTGGCGCCGTCCCATCGCGCAAGTCCGTTGGCACTGGCGCCGTTGACCTTGGTGATATTGCCGCCGATGACGAGCCAGGGCGGGGCTCCGCCGGGACCGTCGGCGTCATGAACCGTCATGGCGTACACGCCGAAACCTTGCAGCGCGACAGGGGCAACCCAGGTTGAACCCGTGTACCGGGCCAGCAGCGGGGTGCGCGGTCCGATTGTTGACCCGCCTGCGTACAGAGAAAGCGGCAGCGGCCCGGGGCCATCGGGGTCGTACGCGACGAAGGCCCGGACTTCCCCCCCGGTCGGAAGTCCGACGGCGTGCCACGACGTGCCGTCCCAGGCCGCGACTCCGAAGGTCGTGGTGCCGCCCACGCTCGTGAAACTGCCGCCGGCGATCAGCCGCGGCGGCTGCGGCCCGTCGCCGTCGAGATCGAAGACCGTCAGGGCGGAGACGATCCCGTTGAACGGCTCGCCTACTTGCTGCCAGTTGCTCCCATCCCAGCGCATCACGCCGGTGTTCCACGGGGGCGGGAACAGGCCGCCCACGTAGATTTCCTCGCCCAAGGGGCCGGTCCCGTCGGGATCGAAGGTCGTCACGGCCCGGACTCCCGTCATGGACCCGATGAGTTGCGTCCCCAAGGGGCGCCAGCCCTCCTGGCCGTACGTGGCGGCATGTCCGGCGGGGACACTGGCGGCCTGGTGGAAGTTACCACCGACGACCAGCCGCGGCGTTCCCGGGCCGGGGCCGTCCGGATCGTACTGGTGCAGCGCGTACACGGGGTGCGAGGTGCCCGGACCCGATTCTTCGCGGAACCACCCGTACTCGCACTGCGCATCGGCGGTCGCGAGCGTCGCAAGGGCCGTTGCGGCGGTGCAGAGGCACGAGAGTGCGTGCCGGATGAATCGCTGGTTTGATCGCTGCTCGTGCATGGCAAGGCACCCAACGTCAAGCGAGCGGACCACGCTGGGGCCGTCGCGGATCGTCAGCATACCACATTGATGCGGCAGGCCGGAGCCTGCCCGGCGCCGGATTGGAGGACGCCGGAGCGGTTATGCGCCCGTGCCGGGGGCCGGCTCGGCCGGGTCGGCGCGCATGAAGAGGGGGTCGCCCTTGGCGATGCGCGTGCCGGGCTTGAGGCTGTGGGGGCCGCCGAAGCGGGCGAGGTCGGCGAGGGGGACGTTGGCCGGCGGGGTGCAGGACCAGCGGGCCAGGAGGTCGGCCATCTTCTGGGGCATCGTGGGAGAGAGGAGGAGGGCGGCGATGCGGAGGGCCTCGGCGCAGTTGGCGAGGATGGCTTCGAGCCGCGGCCTGGCGGCGGGGTCGGCGTCGATGGCCTTGGCGAGGCGGAAGGGCTGCGTGACGCCGATGTAGGCGTCCACTTCGGCGACCAGGCGGATGCCGGCCTTGGCCGCCTCGGCGATGTCGAAGGTATCGGCGGCGGCGGTGGCGGCGGAGACGGCGGCCTCGCAGCGGGCGGCCCAATCCTGGGTGGCGCCGTCGGCGCCCGGTCCGCCGCGCGGGGGGACGGCGCCGCCGAAGTACTTCTCGATCATGTTGCCGACGCGGCTGGCGCAGTTGCCGATGCCGTTGGCCAGGTCGGCGTTGTAGACCTCGATGAACTTCGAGTGGGCGAAGTCGGCGTCGGTGCCGCCCAGGGGGCCCTGGGTGACGAGGTACCAGCGGAGGCCGTCGAGGGAGTACCGCTCGGCGTAGGCCTTGAGTTTGGCCAGGTCGATGAAGTTGCCCAGCGACTTGCTCATCTTCATCCCCTCGCTGACCCACCAGCCGTGACCGTAGACGGTGCGGGGGAGTTCCAGGCCCATGCCCATGAGCATGGCGGGCCAGATGACGGCGTGGAACCAGAGGATGTCCTTGCCGATGAGGTGGACGTCGGCGGGCCAGAGGTCCTTGCGCTCGGGGGTGTCCACGGCGGAGTAGTAGTTGAAGAGGGCGTCGATCCAGACGTAGATGCGGTGGGCGGGGTCCCCTGGCATGCGGATGCCCCACTGCGTCGCGGGGTCGTCGGTCACGGGGCGGCTGATCGGCACATCGTTGAGGACGGCCGGGGGGCGGAGGCGGCCGAGGACCTCGGAGCGGCGGGCGTCGGGCTGGACGAACTCGGGGTGGGCGTCGATGTAGTCCAGCAGGCGCTGCTGGTATTTGCTGAGGCGGAAGAAGTAGCAGGGCTCGGTGCGCCGGATGAGGGGGCGGCCGGTGATGGGGCTTTTGTACCCGGCCTCCTTGGCGGCGGTTTCGGTGAGGTACTCCTCCTGGCCAGCGTCGTACCAGCCGGTGTAGTCGCCCTTGTAGATGTCGCCGGAGGCCATGAGGCGCTCGATGTAGCCGGGGACCTTGGATTTGTGGCGTGGCTCGGTGGTGCGGATGAAGTCGTCGTAGGCGCAGTTCATCGCCGCGAAGGCCTCGCGGAAGGCCTGGGCGTTGCGGTCGGCCCACTGTTGGGGGCTGAAGCCGTGCTGGGCGGCGGAGGTGACGACCTTGTCGGCGTGCTCGTCGGTGCCGGTGAGGAAGAAGACGCGGGAGGGGTCGGTCCCGCAGCCGCGGATGAGGCGCTGGAAACGGGCGGCGACGTCGGCGATGAGCGTGGTGTAGCAGTGCCCGATGTGGGGCTGGTCGTTGACGTAATAGATGGGGGTGGTGATGTAGTACGGGCGCATGGGGGGAGTGTAT
>CALAFV010000323.1 GCA_937891445.1 uncultured Phycisphaerales bacterium
CGCGGGGCGCCGGGGTGGGGAAGGGGGCCCCGGCGGGTCGATATATCCGGACCGCCCCGGTCCGAACGCCGGCGAGCGGAAGAGCGGAGGGACGTCCGGATATGGACCAGTTCGTGATCCACGGCGGGACGCGGCTCGCGGGGCGCTTGTCGATCAAGGGGTCCAAGAACGCGGCGCTGCCGCAGATCGCGGCGGCGCTGCTGACGGACCAGCCGGTGGTGCTCCGCGACGTTCCGGACCTGGCGGACATCGCGAACATGTGCCGGCTGATGACGGAACTGGGGTGCGAGTGCACCTACGAGCCGGCGCGGGACCTGCACGCCCCCGGCGGCGTGCTCCGCCTGCACGCGACGGACGAGAGCAAGAGCCACGCGCGGTACGAGATCGTCAAGACGATGCGCGCGAGCATCTGCGTGCTGGGGCCGATGCTGGCGCGGCGGGGCGTGGCGCGGGTGTCGATGCCCGGCGGGTGCGCGATCGGCGACCGGCCGGTGGACCTGCACCTGCGGGGGCTTGCGGCGCTGGGGGCGGACATCCGGCTGGACCAGGGGGACATCATCGCGCGCGTGCCGCCGGGGCGCGGGGGCAGGTCCGGGCGCCTGCGCGGGGCGCGGATCTTCCTCGGCGGGCCGTTCGGGTCCACGGTTCTGGGGACGGCGAACGTCATGTCCGCCGCGACGCTGGCGGAGGGGACGACGGTCATCGAGTCCGCGGCGTGCGAGCCGGAGATCGTTGACCTGGCGGAACTGCTGATCTCCATGGGGGCGCGGATCACCGGGCACGGCTCGCCGCGGATCACGATCGAGGGCGTCGAGAGCCTGCGCGGGACGCCGGGCAACGGCCGCCGCGTGATCCCGGACCGGATCGAGGCCGGAACGTACCTGTGCGCCGCGGCGATCACCAACGGCGACCTGATCCTCGACAACTGCCCGCTGGATGCGATGCTGGCGGTCGTGGACCGGCTGGAGCGGGTGGGGGTGAACGTCACGCCGGTGGCGCCGCCGGTGGACCCGATCGAGCGGGCGATCGGCGGGCCGATCGTGTTGATGGCCCCGGGGCGCGGCGCCGGCGAGGGCGGCGGGGCGGCGGGGGCGGCGAGCACGCTGCCGGGCGTCGATGAGGATCCGATGCGGTGCTCGGTGCGGGTGACGTGCTCGCGCGTACTCCAGCCGGTGGAGGTGACGACGCAGCCGCACCCGGGGTTCCCCACGGACCTCCAGGCGCAACTCATGGCGCTGCTGACGCTGGCGGACGGGAACTCCGTGATCACCGAGCGGATCTACCCGGAGCGGTTCCTGCACGTGGCGGAACTGAGCCGGATGGGGGCGCGGCTGCTGCGGCAGGGGCCGACAGTCGTGGTGAGCGGGATCAAGAAACTTGTCGGAGCGCCGGTGATGGCGAGCGACCTGCGCGCCAGCGCGTGCCTCGTGCTGGCCGGGATGGCGGCGCAGGGGACGACGACGGTCAGCCGCGTGTACCACCTGGACCGCGGGTACGAGCGGATGGAGGAGCGCCTGCGGGTGCTGGGGGCGGACATCGAGCGGGTGCGGGAGAAGGGCGGGGCATCCGAGGCCGTCGCGGCGGCGGGCGCCGAGGCCGTGGTCTGAGCCCGTTGCGTGCGGAGAACCCTACGAGAGGTTGTGGCGAGGTTCGACGATCTTCGCTGGCGGGCGGAACTCGAGGATCTCGGGAATCGGCTCGGGGAAATCGGCCTGTTGCGGCCGTACTGGATCGATGACGGGCTGCAGCGGAGGAAGCAGAGGCCGATGGCGGGCTACTCGGGCACACCGCTGGCGAAGAAACTGGGGATCCGGCCGGGGTTCCGCGTGGCGCTGGTCGATGCGCCCGGCGGGTTCGAGGATCTGCTGGACGGGCTGCCGGGGGATGCTGCGCCCAAGCGCGGATGGCCGCGTGGGGAGGCCGACATCCTCGTCGTGTTCGTGACGGCGATGAAGGACCTGGAGAAGCAACTCCCCAGGGCGATCGGGAAACTCTCGCCCGAGAAGGGGGCGGGGATCTGGGTGGCGTGGCCGAAGAAGGCCTCCGGCGTGAAGACGGACGTGACGGAGGATGTGGTTCGCGCCGTGGCGCTGCCGCTGGGCGTCGTGGACAACAAGGTGTGCGCGATCGACGACGTGTGGTCGGGGCTGAGGCTCGCGCGGCGGGTCGGCAGGAAGTAGCACACCGGCGAGGAACAAAAATGGGGGCAAGGGGAGTGGAGGG
>CALAFV010000324.1 GCA_937891445.1 uncultured Phycisphaerales bacterium
GTGATGGAACTGGTGGGGGCGCGGAAGGGGGAGATCACGACGATGGAGCCGCGGGGGGACGCGGTGACGCACCTGGAGTTCGAGATTCCGGCGCGGGGGCTGATCGGGCTGCGGTCGCGGCTGCTGACGGCGACGCAGGGGGAGGCGATCATGCACCACACGTTCGAGCGGTTCGCGCCGGTGAGCGGGCCGCCGCCGGCGCGGCAGCAGGGGGTGCTGATCGCGTCCGAGAGCGGGGCGGTGACGACGTACGCGTGCGAGCAGTTGGCGGACCGCGGCGTGCTGTTCGTGACGCCGGGCGACAAGGTGTACGCCGGGCAGATCGTGGGCGAGCACAGCCGCGACAACGACCTGGTGGTGAACATCACGCGGCTGAAGCACCTGGACAACATGCGCTCGAGCACGAAGGAGAAGACCGTGGTGCTCAAGGCGCCGCGGAAGATCACGCTCGAGTACGCGCTGGAGTACATCGAGGACGACGAACTGGTGGAGATCACGCCCCAGTCGGTGCGGCTGCGGAAGCGGATCCTGGATGAGTCGGCCCGCAAGCGTGCGGAGCGGCAGGTCCGGGACCGGGAGGCGGCGGCGACGGCGTGACCGGTGGGGGGCCGGGGGCGGGGGCCCTCCTTTTTTCGGCGTGGCGCGCGAACCGGATCGTCGCGGCCCTGGTCTAACTCTGCGGACCCAGGGGCAGCGAGCACGATGGCCCACGAGCCGGCCCACGAATCGGATGAGGCCCTGATCGGCCGCTTCGCGGCGGGGGATCGCGGCGCGCTGGGGGAACTGGCCGCGCGGTACGAGGTGATGCTGCTGGGGTTGTGCCGCGGGCTGCTGGGCGGGAGGGCGGACCTGGCGATGGACGCGGTGCAGGAGACGTGGGTGCGGGTAATTCGGTCGAGCGGTGGCGCAGCGGGGTTCGCGGGGCGGTCGAGTTTCCGCACGTGGGTGTACCGGATCGCGGTGAACCAGTGTCGGACGCTCGCGGAGCGACGGGGGCGGGAGGCGCGGCGGCAGGAGTGGGACAACGGGAGCATGGCGGTTGTGCGGCCGAGGGTGGGGGAGACGGCGGGTGCGGGGGACGTCGCCGCGGCGGTGCGCGAGGCGGTGGGGGCGATGCCGGAGGCGAAGCGCGAGGTGCTGCTGCTGTGTTACCACGCGGGGCTGACGCACGAGCAGGCGGCGGAGGTGCTGGGGATTCCGGTGGGGACGCTCAAGTCGCGCCTGCATGCAGCGCTCAGCGAACTGCGCGGGACGCTCGCGCAGGAGGTGGTGTGATGAGCGGCGCGGGGCATCAGACGCCGGAGGCGGGCGACCGGGTCGAGTCAGCGCTGCGGGACCTGACGGTGTGGGATGCGCCGGCGCCCTCGCCGGGGTTGTGGGAACGGGCGGCGTCGCGCGAGGCGGGGGGACGCGGGGTGTGGGCCGTGCTGGGGCGGCCGCTGCCGCAGCCGGTTCTCGGGGGGATCGCGGCGGCGCTCTTCATCGTTCTGCTGGCCGGGGTTCTGCTGCCGTCGATGGGGCGGGCTCGTGTTGCCGGCGTTGCCGTTGATGCGCGGCCCGCGCCGGAGGCCTCGCCGGCGGTGGCGTACGACGCGGTCGCGCCCTCTGCGGCCCCGGCGCGGGAGTCGGCGGCTGAGACATTCCATCCGGTTGACGGCGCGGCGCCGATGCCTGCCCGGTCGGGGGTGCCCGGAGACGGGGCTGCCCGGGCCGTGGTCCGCAAGGCGACGATGGAACTGCGCAGCGCGGACGTCCGCGCCGCCGCGGCGAAGGCGGCGCTGCTGCTGAACGAGGCGGCGGGGGAGTATGTTCAGGAATCGTCGATTTCGGGCGAGGGGCGGGGGGCGCGGGCGCAGTTGACGCTGCGCGTGGCCGCGGATCGGCTGAGCGAGGTGCTCAACCAGGTCCGCGAGTTGGGGGAGGTCACGCGCGAGTCGATCACCGGTCAGGATGTGACCGCGCAGGTGGTGGACCTGGAGGCGCGGCTTCGGAACGAGCAGCGGGTCGAGGCTGAGTTGCTCGAGTTGCTTCAGAAGCGCGAGGATGCGCCGCTTGCTGACATTCTCCAGTTGCGTCAGAGCATCGCGTCGGTCCGCGGGGAGATCGAGCGGCTCACCGCACAGCGCGATCAGTTGGCCCGGATGGTCTCGCTCGGGACGGTCCTGCTGATCATCCGCGGGACGGACGCTCCGGAGAAGGAGGCTGGGGCGTTCTCGCTGCTGGGGACGTTCGGGGACCGGCTCGCCGCGGCGTGGCGCCAGGGCGTCCGGGTGCTGGCCGGGTCGGTCGGCTTTCTGGTGCAGGTTGTGGTCGGTGGAGCGGTGTGGTGGGTGCTGCTGGGGCTTGGGGTGGGGGTGTGGGTGCGGTGGGCGAGGGGGAGGCGGGGGGGGGGTGACGGCGCCCGGGGAGGAACGAGACGGGGGGGGGGGGAGACACGGG
>CALAFV010000325.1 GCA_937891445.1 uncultured Phycisphaerales bacterium
GCACGACTTCAGCCGCATGAACGTCGAGGACATCTTCTCGATGTTCAACGACATCTTCGGCGGCGGCTTCGCGGGCGCTCGCAGCGGGCGCGGCCGCGGGGGCGTGGCGCGCGGGTTCGACCTGGAGACCGAGGTGCAGATCACGCTCAAGGAGGTGCTCACCGGCGCCGAGCGCGAGGTCGAGTTCACCCGCATGGACGTGTGCGAGAAGTGCACCGGCACCGGCGCCAAGCCCGGCACCAGGCCGGTGACCTGCCCGACGTGCGGCGGCGCGGGGCGCGTGCAGCAGACCGGCCTGGGCGGGATGTTCCGCATGGTCACCACCTGCCCGTCCTGCGGCGGGCGGGGGAGCGTGGTCAAGGAGTTCTGCGACGCCTGCCGCGGCAAGGGGCGCGTGCCGAAGAAGCGCACGCTCTCGGTCCGCATCCCGGCCGGGATCGGCGACGGCCAGGCCGTGCGCATCCGCGGCGAGGGGGAGCCGCCGCCGCCCGAGGCCGCTCCGGGCGGCGAGGGGCAGCGGGGCGACCTGCACGTCGTCGTGCGCGTGGAGGAGGACGACCTCTTCCAGCGCGAGGGCGACCATCTGGTCATGCAGGCTCCGATTTCCTTCACGCAGGCCGCGCTTGGGGCGGAGATCGAAGTCCCTACCCTCGAAGGGAAGCACAAACTGACCATCCCCCGCGGGACGCAGCACGGGACGGTCCTGCGGATCCCGGGCCAGGGGCTGCCGGACCTGCGCTCCGGCCGCCGCGGCGACCTGATCGTGGCGGTTTCGATCCAGATCCCCCGCAAACTCACCGCGGCGCAGGAGAAACTCCTCCGCGAGTACGCGGCGACCGAGAACCACGATGTGTCGCCCGAGAGCCAGTCGTTCTGGCAACGGATCAAGGACACGTTCACGGGCTGAGGCGGGCGGCGCGGAGACTGGCCCGCCGGCCGCCGGCGGGATCACGGCACGGGGTTTGTAGACGGATACAGGAATCATGAACTGGAAGAAGCGACGCGAGAATCAGCCCGAGGGCGGCCCGGCCGCCGAGCCCCAGCCCCCGCCGTCCCCCACGGACGGCGCCGAGGCGCCGCAGGAGGCCGGGGGCGTGCCGGAGTCCTGGATGCCCGAGCCGGAGGCCGCGGCCGGCGCCGATGAGGCGACCGAGCAACTCCGCCGCGAACTGGACGCCGCCAACGACAAGTACCTCCGGGCGCTGGCGGACTACCAGAACCTTCTTCGCCGCGCTCGGCTGAACGAAGAGGAAGCGGCTCGCCAGGCGATGACGGGCGTGCTGATGAGCATCGTGCCGGTGCTTGACCACTTCGACTTCGCGCTGGAGCAACTGTCGAAGACCGGGGCGGGGAACCCCGAGGCGGTCCTCGAGGGGATGCGCGCGATCCGGGCGGAACTGGTCAAGGCGCTCGGCTCGCACGGCGTGTCGATCATCAACCCGGCCCCGAACGAGGAGTTCGACCCGCGCCGGCACGAGGCGGTGGCCCAGCAGCCGGCGGGTGACTCGGGCGTGGAGCCCGGGCGGGTGCTGACGGCGTTCCAGGCCGGCTACGCCCTTGGCGAGCGGGTGATCCGGCCCGCCAAGGTGGCGGTCGCCGCCGCCGGGTGAGGAAGGAACAGCGGGGCGGGGGGCGTGCCGGAAAAGGCATGAAGGTTGCGAATCGTCCCGTGTGGCCGAGCGCTCGGCGGGATGGACGCCGCGGGGCCACAACCCAGTTCTGAGAGCACGCTCATATGCCGACGTACGAGTACAAGTGCACAGCCTGCGACCACCGGCTCGAGGCGTTTCAGTCGATGACCGACAAGCCGCTGCGCCAGTGGCCGGAGGGCGGCAAGAACGCCCTGGAGCGGCTGATTTCGGCCGGGGCGGCGGTGCTGTTCAAGGGCTCCGGGTTCTACCAGACGGACTACCGGTCCGAGTCGTACAAGAAGGCGGCCAAGGCGGAGTCCTCCGCGGCCAGCGGCTCGTCCAACGGGAGCAAGTCGGAGAGTTCCGGCGGTTCGTCGAGCAAGAGCGAGACGAAGTCCGAGTCCAAGTCGGCGAAGAAGGCCGCGACCTGATTCTGCGGAGCCTCGCATGCGCATCGCGGGCCACGGCATCGACCTTGTGGAAGTCGCGCGCATCGCGAGGCTCGTCGATGAGCACGGCCAGCGGTTCCTGGACCGCTGCTTCACCGCGCACGAGCAGCAATGCGCCCAGGACACGAAGCGCCGCAATGAGCACCTTGCGGCGCGGTTCGCGGCCAAGGAGGCGGTGCTCAAGGCGCTGGGCACCGGGCTGACGGGCGGGATCGCGTGGACCGACATCGAGGTCGTGCGGCAGGACTCCGGCGCGCCGAGCATCCACTTACACAACGAGGCCGCGAAACTCGCGGCCTCGTCGGGGGTCACTCGCTGGCTGGTCTCTCTGACGCACACCGGCGGTCACGCCGCGGCGTCGGTCATCGCGGTCGCGGACTGACTACCTCGGGGCCGCGGCCGGCGGGGTCGTTGGGGTCGGCTGAGGCTGTTGTGTCGTCGCGGCGAGCCGCTCGCGGTAGGGGAGGAACTCGCGGACGTACCAGTCGCGCCAGGCCTGCTTGTCGTAGCCCAACGAGGCAGTCGAGCGGCCGTCCCACCCGGAGTCGGCCAGACGCACGAGCGCGTTGTGCACGACCGTCCGGTACGTGACGACCGAGGCGCCCTGCACGCGCATCACGGTCCCTTCGGTCGCCACGCTCAACTGCGGGTCAAAGCCGACGGCCGAGTTGCCGACGACGGGCTCGAGGTCGCTGACGAACGCCTGCTGGCGCCCGATGAAGATGTACGCCAGGTCTCCGCCGGCGCCGCTGCTGGTGGTGACGACGCTGCTGCTCCCCTGCACCTGGAGGGTGATGAGCA
>CALAFV010000326.1 GCA_937891445.1 uncultured Phycisphaerales bacterium
AACGATCGTCTTGAACATCTGTCCCGCGTACCCATTCGGCGTCCAACTCGCCAGCGCGATCCGCCCGCCCCGCCGGCACACCCGCGCCATCTCCGCCGCCGCGCGCCGGTGGTCCGGCGCGAACATCACGCCGAAGACCGAGATGACCGCGTCGAACTCCCCGTCCGCAAACGGCAGGTTCTCCGCGTCCCCCTTGACGAACTCGACCTCCAGCCGCTCCACGGCCGCCCGGCGCCGCCCCTGCTCCAGCAGCGCAGGCACAAAGTCGAGTCCGATGACCCGGCACCCCCGCCGCGCCGCCGCGAGCGCCGCATTCCCCGTCCCCGTCGCCACGTCCAGCACCCGCCACGTCGCCTGCAGGTCCGCCGACTCGCACAACTGCTCCGCCACCAGCACGATCCTCGTGGCGACGATGCCGTAATCGCCCGTTGCCCAGGTCTCGCGGCGGTTGGCGGCTGTCGGGCTCGTCGGTTGCGCGGCCAAATGCGAACGCTCCGCGGTCATTGTGGCCGCGGAACGTTCGCGATGTCAACCAGCCGACCCGAACCTGGGGGAGCCCCGAGTGCCGACGCTCCGCATCAGTGCGCGAGGTTCGCCCACGGGTTCGTCACCGCGAAACTCCCGCCCGGCGACGAATGCAGTTGCCCCACGTTGTTCCCCGCCGACGCGACGATGTGCCCGCCCGCGTGCGTGCTTAGCACGTTGCGCATGATCATGTTCCCGCCCGATTCCGCGCGAATCCCCACGTCGTTGTCGCTCAGCGTGTTCCCGTCCACGTGCGACCGCGTACCCGTCAGGCGGATGCCCGCGCCATCGGTCACGCTGATGCCGTTGGCACGGCTGTGGTTCCCGATCACGCGCGAGTGCGACGACACCTCGATCCCGTCCCCGCCGTTGTTCAGCGCGACGCAGTCGCGGATCGTCGTTCCCAGGTTGGTGAACACGAAGCCGTCCCCGCCGTTCGAGTACGCCTTGCACTCCGAGACGTCGGTCATCCCCGTCTGAGCGCGGAACCCGTCGGTGGAGTTCTGCGCGGCCGAGCACCCCCTCACCCTGCACGCCGTGCCGCCCAGGAGGAACCCGGCGTCGCCGTTGGACATCGCCACGCAATCGATGAACGTGCCCGCGGGGCCGCCGGCGCTGAACCCGCTCTTCCCGTTGAGCGACGCGGTGCACCGCTCTACCACGGCCGCGATGCCGCCCACGCGGACCCCGTACCAGCCGCACCCCGTGACGCACACATCCGAGATCCTCACGTTCGCCGACGCGACCGACAGGTTGATCCCGTCCCCCTGGAAGCCCGCGATCATCCCGTTGCGGATCCAGACGCCGCTCTGAACCGACTCCATCCGGATGCCGTCCAGCAGGGGTGTCGGCGTGCCGCCCGGCCCGCGAAGCGTGAAGCCGTTGAGGTCGATCGTCACGTCGGAGGCCGAGATCCGGATCGCCGTGTTCGCCGACGGCATCGTGATGTTCTCGACGAGGTAGTAACTCCCCGGCTGCGTGATGACCAGCGGGATGTCCGCCGCCCGGATCGGCCGCCGCGGTTCCACTTGGTCAAGGGTCTTCATGCTCGACCCGACAGGCCCCGACGGCGGCGTGAGCGGACCCGCAAGGGCAGATCCGGCGACAATGACGGCGGCGACGGCGGCGACGGCGGCAAGCAGGCGGCGGATGCTGTGCATGGGCTTGGCTCCGGGTTCCCCCCCGCCTGCCCAATGCGACAGCATCCGTTCCGCCGGCTAACCGCCGTCGCGGTCCCGCCAAAGCCCGCCCGCTCTCCTCCGCCGGCCGCTCAGTCGCGGTCGTCCTCGGGCCAGTCCATCCCCTCTTCCGGGTCCACCCATTCCTTCGCGGCGGCCCCGTACTCCGCCCACGCCTCGCGCGCGGCCTCCAGCGCCGCCTCGCCGGCGCCGCGGCGTTCCATGTACGTGATCAGGTCCGGCTCCTTCGACACCGTGCGAGGGAACAGCCCGTCCTGCCACGCGTCGATCGCAAAATCGCCCACGCGGTCGCCGCGGCCGCGCTGATCCGAGAGCCAGTCGAAGAAACTCCGACGCTGGGGTGTCTTGGACATCGCTGCTACCTCCCTCGGGCGGCGGCCCTTTCGTCCCACCGCCCTGTGGAACCCTATGGCCTTCACGCTGGTCCGGTTCTAAAGAACAGACGGCCGACCTCGTCGGTCGGCCGTCCGCATGTTTCGTGTCGTCACGCCGCCAGCCGCGGCGTCGCTCGCAGGCTCACAGGTTTCCGCGCCGCGCCTGCTCCAGTTCCAGCGCCTCGAACAGCGCCTTGAAGTTCCCCTTCCCGAAACTCTGGCTGCCGCGGCGGCAGATGATCTCGAAGAACAGCGTCGGCCGGTCCTGCAGGGGCTTGGTGAACAGTTGCAGCAGGTACCCCTCGTCGTCCGCGTCCACCAGGATCCCCAGTTCGCGGATCTTCTGGTGGTCCTCCTTGACGGGCGAATGCCCGTGGCTGGTCAGCATCGCGTTGACGCGGTCCCAGACCTTCTCGTAGTACGCATCCGGGATCGTCAGGAACTCCACGCCGCGCCGGCGCAGTTCCGTGATCGAGTGCAGTTCGTCGTCGGTCCGCAACGCCAGGTGCTGCACGCCCGGGACGTTGTCGTGCCAGTCCAGGTACTCCTGCACCTGGCTCTTCTTCTTGCCGGCGGCGGGCTCGTTGATCGGCATCTTGATCAGGTTGTTGCCGCTGGCCATCACCTTGGACATCAGCGCCGAGTACTCCGTCGAGATGTCCTTGTCGTCGAAGTGCTTGAACATCGAGAACTCGAGCACGTTCTCGTAGAACGCGACCCAGTGGTTCATCTTGCCTTCTTCGACGTTGCCGACCAGGTGATCGACGTACTTCAGGCCGCACGGGTTCTGCCGGTTGTAGTCGTTGACCGGCAGGCCCTCGATCTTCCGGTACCCCGGCGCGAAGAGCCCGCCCTTCTTGACGTTCACCAGGTCGTAGGCGCCCTTCCTCGACACGAACGTGTGGATGCACCGCCCGTACGTCTTGATCGCGGCGTACGTGACCGACCCCGAGGCGTCGCTGACCGTCCGCGGCTCGTACGCGCTGGTGCCGCCGTTCTTCAGCGCCTGCTCGTACGCCTTCTCGGCGTCGAACACCGTGAACGCCACGTCCTTCACCCCGTCCCCGTACAGCATCACCTCGCGGCTGGCCGGATGGTCCTTCGTCAGCCCGCTGGTGAGGACGAACCGGATGTTCCCCTGCGTCACCAGCCAGTTCGCCTCCTCGCGCGAGCCCGTCGTCAGGTCCTGAAGCTGCTCAATCTGGAACCCAAAGGCGAACGCGTAGAAGTAGGCCGCCTGCTTGGCGTTCCCGACATAAAACCGAACGTGATCCACGTCGATCAGTTGGAGCGGATCCGTCGCGGAACCGGGAGCGGCGGCGGGGTGGGTGGCGGCAGTCGTCATTTCGGCGGACCTCCGTGTGCACAAGCGGCACCAAAGCAGGCAATCTCGGACGGCCGGCAGTCACCGACCGTCTCCCTGAGTCTAGTGCCGTTCCGGCCGTCCGGCCGGTGCGACCCGACCGGTTCCCTCCCTTACCCGAACCCCTGAGGCAATCGAGGGTCCGGATAAGTTGCATTCGGACGTCGTCAGGAATTGGTGCTCTCGGGTTGTCCAAGCCGATAATGCTCTGATAAAGTTCATTTGCCCTCGTGTGTGGAGCCGCGGTGGAATGGGGGGGGGGTCGTTGGACAAAGCCGCGGGATTCAGATCTGATGTGTTCGCACCTGGCTCCGGCCGCCGTGCGCAGTCTCTGCACACGCCCGACCGATGCCCGGACGCTCGTTGAATGATCGACCTGACCGATCGGCCGCGTCTCGGCCACTACATCCTGACCCGGGCGCTCCCGCCCTCCTCCCTCGCAGCGCGATGGCTCGCGCTCCACGAGTCTGAGCAGACGAGCCATCTGCTCTATCGCTTTCCCCCTTGCCCCGACAAGGCGGCGCGGCGGCGCTTCCTTTCGGCCGTGGACGCCGTTTCAACGCTCGTCCACCCCCACCTGCTCCCGATCCAGCAGTTCGCGTTCGACGTCGGCGGCCGCCCGTGGATTGTCACACGCTACCCCGGCGACGCCGCCGGCCTGCTCACCCTCGACCGCCTGCTCCGCGACAAGGGTGGCCAACTTCACCCCGACGAGGCCGAACGCGCCGTCGAGCAACTCCTCGAGGCCGTGGCCTACGGCCAGGATCAAGGCATCTGGCACGGCCCGGTGCAGATGGACGAGGTCTTCGTGGACCGCCATGGCAGCCTTGCCGTTGAGCTCTACGGCATGGGCCGCCAACTCGGCTGGGGGCCCGGCGCCGCTCAGCAACTCGGCGGCGATGCCGAGGCTGCACGTGACGAGGTCCGGTCGGTCGTCGAGATCGGCTATCAACTCATCACCGGCATCCGCGCCGAGGCCCCGCTGATCCCGGCGGGCCGCCTGGTCAAGAAACTCGATCGCGCGTGGGAGACCTGGCTGGCTCACGGTCTCGACCCCTCCCGAGGGTTCGACACGCCCCGCGAGGCCATCGCCGCGCTGCCGTCCCGCCGCCCGCCCGAGACACGCACGCCGCTGGTCAACGTGCGCAGCGTCTTCGAGCGTTTCCGCCCGACGGCTCGCTGATCTCTCAGTAGTCAGTTGTCAGTTCTGACCCGGTTCCGGCGGTCCCATGACCTCGGCCGCGACCAGTGCGCGCAGGTCCTGAAGTTTCGATCGCTCCGGTTCCGGCGGTCCGCCCGGGAAAGCCAGGTCGATCGCATCCAGAATGTCCAGCGCGTGCGGCAGCCGGGCGCAGCGCTCCAGCCCCTCGACCCACGCCGACGCCGGTGCCGAGAGTTCCAGCGCCTCATCGACGCGGTTGAGCCAAAGCAGCGCGACGCATCGGACCGCATTGATCTGCGGATCGATGCTGGCGCCCATGGTCGAGAGCGGCTCGAGCGCCGCCAGTGCCGCCGCCGGCTGGCGGAGTTCCAGCCGCGTCCTCGCCAGCAGCAGCAACCCCGCGACGATCGACGGCTCCGGCGGCGCCGGCGCAGCGCCCGGGGGCGCGGCCGGCAGCGGAACGTCCAGCAGCGGCATCAGCAGCAGTTCTCGCAGCCGCAGGTCTTCGATGCGCTGCGCCGCGGCCGCGAGGTCGCGCGGGTCGATGCGCGAAGCGATCAGCAGCAGGCCCTCGCGCCGGGCCTCCTCGTTGGGCGCCGGCAGCGCGGAGACCGTCAGGAACATCTCCGGCGTCGGCGAGGCGGCGGCCGCCGCGCGGCTGGTCGTCAGAAAGAGCCCCGCGTCCGACTTTGCCGCTTCGAGGATCCGCGGCAGGAATGCGCCGTAAGCCGCGAGCGCCTCGGCCGCCTGGAGCCGGCGGGCCGGCGTCGGCGAGGCCAGCAGCAACGCGATCGCCGCACGGTCCGCTTCGGTCCCGAGCAACGCCAGCAGGCGCAGGCCGGACCCGGGGAGTTCGCTCAGATCCGTGGACCGCAGCGCCTCCAGCACCGCCTCCTGCGACGTGGGATCGACGAGCATGCCGCTGTTCAGCATCGCGGCCGCGGCGTCGATCGCCGGCCGCTGCGCCGGGCCGGGCCTCGCCAGCCAACCCAGCACGACCGGCCTGACCCGCGGCGACGGCCGCGCGGCCATGGCACGCAGCAGCGCCGCGGCGACCGTCGGGTCGGTCTCGGTCAGCAGCGCTTCCGAGAGGGCCGCCTCGGCGGTCTCCGGCGGCACCGCCGCGTAGACCAGGTCCGCCGCGGCTCGTCGCAGGTCCGGCTGTGCCGCCCGGAGCAGGTCGACCAGCGCCTGCTGGACGGGTGTGTCCAGCAGTTTCGCGTTGGCGATCTCGCGCGTCGCCAGTTCCACCCCCAGCCGGCGCAGGGAGGCCGTTTCGTCGCGGAGCAGCGCCGCGAGCATCGCCGATCGCTCCGGCGCCCGCGTTTCCTCCACATACAGCCGGCGGTGCGCTTCCACCGCGCGGCTCAACCAGCGGTCGCGGCTCGCGGTGACGCGGTCCATCCCCTGGGCCAGCCCCTCCGTCAGGACGCGGAGCCACTCCGCCTCCGGGAGCCACTGGACCGGCTCGAACCATGCCCGCCACGCCGCGGCGTCGGGCCCGAGGTCGCGGCCCGTGAGCCGGGCCAACGCGGCGAACGCGGCGTCCCTCACAGGCTGCGGCTGGGCGGGCTCGGTGTGGGCGAGCAACAGGCGGACGGCATCCCGCGTCCGAATCGAACCGACGGCGTCGATGACCGCGACCCGGTCCGCGCCGGTGGCGCTCAACGCGGTTTCGGCCAGCGGCGGCAACAGCCACGCCGGGGCGCTGGAGATGCCGCGGATCTCGCGGATCAGCGCCGTCCGCGCATCGCCGGACTCGCCCGAGGTGAGGATGGCGGCGACGGCCGCGCGGGTCGAGGGATCGTCGGTCGCCAGGAGCCGGCGGGCGGCAGCCGAGCGGGCCGCGGCGTCGGCGGTCGCGTCGGTCAGCACCGCGAGGTCGTCGGTGCCACGCGGGGATCGCGTTCCCGTGGGGTTCCCCGCGGACGTGGTCCGGGGAACACTCGTGGGACCGGCGGCAGCGCACAGCGTGGCCGCGGCGAGGATCGCGAAGGCTGACTTGATGGGCGCGGGGACCGGCACGAGGGTGGGGATGCGGGGTGGGCCCTGCGAGCGGGGGACTCGACGCGGGGGCGGGTGGCGGGGGTATCTGCCCCGCGGACCGGACCGGCGGGGCGAGTTTGTGGATGCTAGCGCCTCCGGCCCTCCGGGTCCGACTGCGCACGATCCGGCGCCGGGGGCTACAGTTGGCCCGCCGGCTTCCTTCGGGCGGGCTGGCTGGTCGCACCATCGGCGTGAGGCTCGACAGTGGAGGACTGGTTCGAGGCAGAGCGGCACGTCGATCGCGCTCATGAGTTCTATGAGCGCGGGGCGTGGGACCAGGCCGAGAGCGAGCTGCGTGAGGCGCTCTCGCTGAACCCGTACCGCGCCGAATGGCACTTCAACCTCGGGCTAACCCTGGAGGCCGCGGGCCGCCACGCGGACGCTGCCGCGGCGTTCCGGGATGCGCACGCGCTGGAGCCCGACGATGCCCAGACGCAACTGCTGATCGGCGTCAACCTGCTCCGCGCGGGGGAGATCCGTGAGGCGATCGGCTGGTTTGAGTCGGCGGCCAAAGCCGACCCGGCGAGCGCCGCGCCGTTCGTGCACAGGATCGAGGCGTACACGCGACTGGGGGAGCACGAGCAGGCCGAGGTCATGTTCTATCTGGCTCAGCAGTTGGAGCCGGACAACGCCGCGGCGTACGCGAACCTCGCCGAGTCGCTGCTGGCGCGGAACATGACGGACAAGGCGATCTGGTGCCTGCGTGAGGCGGCGCAGTTGGATCCCTCGCTGCCGCGCGTGCACGCACGGCTCGCGGACGCGTACGCGGCGACCGGCCGGCTGGAGCGGGCGCGGCAGTTGTACCTGCTGGAACTGCGGCAGGACCCGGGGGACATCGGCACGCTGCTGCACCTGGGGTGCCTGCTGGTGGACATGAACCGGCTCCCCGAGGCCGGCGAGAAGTTCCGGCGCGTGCTGGAACTGGAGCCCGACAACGCCGAGGCGCACTTCTTCCTGGCGGACCTGGCCGAGCGGCAGGGGCTGTTCGAGGAGGCCAAGGCGCAGTACGGCGTCGTGCTTCGGCTGGACCCGGCGTTCCCCGGTGGCCGGCGGCGGCTGGCGCGGCTGTTGATGAACCGCGGGGGGCACGCGGCGATGGCCGAGGCCCGCGAGATGCTCGCGGAGGACCTGGCGATGTACCGCGAGGACCCGATGCGGCTGGGGGTCGAGGACCTCGACGAACTGGGCCAGTTGCTGCTGGACGCGGACATGCCGGCCGACGCGAGGACTGTCTTCCAGGACATCGTCGAGCGCCGGCCGGACCACGCGATGAGCCTGCACCACCTGGCGGTGGCGTGCTTCCGGGTGGGGGACCGGGCGAGCGGGACGGCGATGAGCCGGGCTGCGCTGCGGCTGGACCCGCGGTTCGTCGCCGCGATGCACAACCTCGCGGTGGCGAGCCTGCACGACGGGCGGTGGATGCGGGCACGCTATTGGGTGAAGCAGGCGCTGGCCGTGGATCCGGACGACGCGGCGCTGCGGCGGCTGCGGCTGAAACTGCGGGTGCACGGGGTGGTGGAGGCGGTTGCGCGGGCGTGGTCGCGGCTCATCGGGGCGGTGCGCCGGCCGCGGCGGGCTCGTGGGGCGGCTGAGCCGACGGTGTGATGGAGTCGGCCTGGGCGGCGCGGGCGATCCCCTCGCGCTCGTCGATGAGGGCCATGAGCACCAGGCCGGCCCCGAAGAAGGCCGACAGCAGGAAGAGCCCGGTGGTAGCGCCGATGAAGGCGGTGACGACGCTGAAGGCAAGCGGGCCCGCGACGCCGGCGAGTTTGTAGACCATCCCCCACAGGCCGAAGAACTCCGCGGACTTGGCCGCGGGCGTGAAGCAGCCGACCAGGGCGCGGCTGGCGGTCCCGATGCCGCCGAGGCCCAGGCCGATTCCGGCAGAGATGAGCCAGAAGGTCATCGGGGCGCCGTTCGCGGGGGCGCCGGATTGCCGCATCTCGGTGATCGCCAGCGCGAGCGTGCTGAGAACCCAGACGGTGAGGTAGAGGCGGACGGTGCGGCGGTGGCCGAGGCGGTCCTGGTAACGGGCGGCGAGGACGGAACCTGCGCCGGCGCTGAGGGCCATGACCAGGGCGAGGAGCGTGAGTTGTCCGATGCCGAAGCCGAGTCGCTTGCCGATGATGCCGGCGTAGAAGACCACGGACATCGTGCCCATTGAGTAGACGAAGAAGACGGCGAGGAACCGCATCAGTTGGCGGTAGCGGCGGGCC
>CALAFV010000327.1 GCA_937891445.1 uncultured Phycisphaerales bacterium
CTGAGCATATCGCGCCGCGGTCGCGGCGTTGCGACCCGCCGCGGATTCCGGCGCAAGTCAGAACAGCGCCAGCACCGCGTCGACCGTCAGCAGCACCGCCACCGCCACGCCCACCGCCGTCTTGAGCACGATCGACCACGCCCGGCCCGTCGCCGCCCCGCGCCCGGACCGCCACGACTCGCCCCAGGTGCGCCCCGCCACGCCACGCTCGGCGAACAGGGCCCCCGCCCCGGCCCCCACCACGCCCCCCACGATCGCGCCCGCCGCGACGGTCGCCACGGCCGCGACCCTCACGCCGCTCGCCGCCGCGATCCTCCCCGCTGCCGCTGCGCTCCTGGCGCGGCTGCTGCGGCTCCTGTTGCTGCTGTTGCGGCTGCGAACCACCCTCCCCCCCGCCGCGCCCGCGACGACGGCGGCGACGGCGACGACGACGCCCCTCGCCGCCTTCGGCGCCCTCGCCACCTTCGCCCTGACCCGTGGATTCCTCGTCCGCCTCGCCGTCCGGGCCGCTCGGGGCGCCCTCGAAGGCGGTGGCGCCTTCCTCCTCGTCCCGCCCCTCGAGGCTCGCACGAGTCCCGTTCCCGCGCTCGGGCTCCGAGTGCTCGACAGGCTCCATGAGCCGCTCCACGGCTTCCTCGCGGCGGGCCGTCGCCTCATCCCGCTCGGGAGCCTCCTCGTGCGCGGGCTCTTCGGCCTCCTTGCGCGCTCCGCCGACGCGCCGCAGCACGGTCCCGGCAGGCTGCTCGCCCTCGGCCGCCTCAGCGCCGTTCTCGCCGCCGTGAGCGGGCGCTGCGCCGGCCTGGCCCTCGCCACGCCCGCCGCGTCCGCGACGACGCCGACGGCGGCGGCGCTTGCCGCCTGTTTCGGTCGCTTGCCCGTTCTCACCGGCGGCGTGCTGCGCCTCCGTCTCGGCGCCCTCGGGAGCCGACGCGGCCTCAGAGGCAGCCTGCTTCTGCGCACGCTGCTCCTCCCGCTTCTCGCGGCGTCGCTCTTCGCCGCCGCCGCGCTCCGGCTTGCCGCCCTCGGCCTTGCCGTTCTCCGCCGCCGCGGCGTGCTCCCCCTTGCCGCGGCGACGCCGGCGACGGCGCTTCTTCTTCCCACCGCCGCTCTCGCGCTGCTCGTCCTCGATATCCGGGGCCGGCTCGTCGAACGAGTCGCCGAGCATCTCCGGCTCGGGCTCCGGCTCCGGCAGCGGCTCGGCGGCGCGGGCTTCGGCGGCTTCGCGCTCGGGATCGACGGCCCAGTCCTCGGCGGCGGCGCCGGGCAGTTCGAAGGGTGCCAGCAGCGACTCGTCGAGTTTGGGAGCCGGCAGGCGCGACACGTCGATGTCCGCCCCGCGGTCGTCGTACGCGTAGAAACTCACGCGGTCCACGGGCACCGCCTCGCTGACGCGCACCTCCACCTTCTTGCCGCTGAGGCGCTCCAGCCGGCTGAGCGTGTGCCGCTTGCTGCTGAGCAGTTCCCCCGCCAGGCGCGGCGCCACGACCATCTCCACCCGCGCCACGCGGTTGTACTCCAGCAGCGTCGCCAGTTCGCGGATCGCATCATCCGCGACCGAATCGGGCTTCTGCACCAGCCCGCGCCCGCGGCAGGTCGGGCAGGAGGCGAAGTGCATCGACTCCTGGCTGCCGCGCATCCGCTGGCGGGTCATCTCCAGGATGCCGAAGGGGCTGATCGGCGCCACCGTCGAGCGGGCCCGGTCCTTCTTCAGCAGTTCCTTGAACTTCGCCTCGACGTCGCGCCGGTGCTTGGCCGAGCGCATGTCGATCAGGTCGTTGACGACGATCCCGCCCAGGTCGCGCAGGCGCAACTGGCGGCAGATCTCCTCCGCGGCCTCGAGGTTCGTCTCGTACGCGTTGGTCTCCGCGTCGCGGGCCTCGCGGCTCTTGCCGCTGTTGACGTCGATCGCCACCAGCGCCTCGGTCTGGTCGATCACCAGGCGCCCGCCGCTGGGCAGCGGCACCTCGCGGGCGTGGATGTTGCGGATCTGCGGCTCGATCCCCATCGCGTGGAACAGCGGGGTCTTGCCCGTGTACCGCACCAGGTTCGCCGCCGAGCGCGGCGCGACGATCTTCAGGAACCGCGCCGCCCGCGCCAGCGCCGCCTCGTTGTCGATGATGATCCGGTCGATGTCGCTGGTGAGCATGTCGCGGAGCGCCCGCACCAGCAGGTCGCTCTCGGAGTACAGCAGCCGCGGCCGGGAGCCCTTCTTCCACCGCTTCTCGATGTCCTTCCACAGGCGCTGCAGGTACGCCAGGTCGCGCTTCAGTTCCGCCTTGGTCCGCTCCAGCCCCGCCGTCCGCAGGATGAAGCCGAACCCCTCCGGCAGGTCCAACTGGTCGAGGATCTCGCGCATCTTGCGCCGCGTCTCCTCGTCCTCGACCTTGCGGCTGACCCCCACCTTGTCCATCAGCGGCATCATCACCAGGAACCGCCCGGGGATGCTCAGGTAACTCGTCAGCGTCGGGCCCTTGGTCCCCACGCCCTCCTTGAGCACCTGCACCGCGATCTCCTGGCCGCGCCGCAGGCACTGCTGGATCGGCGGCCGCTCCCGGCGCGGCGTCTTCTTCCCCACCATCTCCGTCGTCTCGGCGTCTTCGCCGGGGAAGTACCGGGGGTGCAGGTCCGAGACGTGCAGGAAGCCCGACTGCTCAAGCCCGAAGTCCACGAACGCGGCCTGGATCGCCGGCTCGACGTTCACGACCGTCCCGAGATAGATCGAGCCGACGTGGCTCGCGGCGTCGGCCCGCTCGGAGTGGAACTCCTCGAGCTTGCCGTCCTCGATCACCGCGACGCGGCACTCCTCCCCCGGGACGTAGTTGATCACCATCTGACGCTTGGCCATTGCCTCTGTCTTTCCGCGCGCCTCATGGGCGCGCTGCGATGGCCCCGCCGCGCTGCCGCCGGCTCGCGCACGACGGATCGATCGCCCCCCGCGCACGCTGCGCGGGGCCGGCGGCCGTCCATGGATCCGTGCGAAGTTGGGTCAGCCTCACGAAAAGAACCGCGGCGCTGGGGCCTTGGGGCCCGGCGCCCGGGTTGGGTGAGTCATTCGGAAGTCCGCTTGCCCGCCGGCCGCCCCATCCGCCCCGCTCGACCCTTCCGCCGCGCCCCGCCCTCGCCTTTGTGGAGGAGAGAGGCTTGCCGGCAGGTCCCTGGGCCGAGCCGAACACACGTGGCCGGCTCATCCGCCCCCCGCGGCTCCGGTCGCGGGGAGGGGAGCCCGAAGGCCCGCCGTGCTCCCCGCTCGGCGCACGCCGGGCGGTCGCAAGCATGTTCCGGCTGCCTCGCCCTGCGGGCGGCGGAGCCGAAGTCTGTCTCCCTTGGCTTGGGCCCCGTCCCCGTTGCCCCGCGCTCCGTCCGGAGCGGTTCTTGGGGTGAGAGGAGGAGGCTCAGTACTCGGCGGCACGCCCGTCGAACGCCTCGGGAATGATCTTTCGAGCCTGGTCCCGCAGGAACGCGGAGACCGCGACATCGGAATCGAGTTCAGACGCCTTCTCGGCGATCTGCTCGCACTGGGCGACGGTGACGCTCCGGATCAGCCGCTTCAGGGCCGGAATCGACGCCGCCGTTACGGATAGCGTACGCAAACCAAGCCCGATGAGCAAGATCGCGTACCCGAGGTCGCCCGCGGATTCCCCGCAGCACGACACGGGAATCCCCTTGCGCCCGGCCGCCCCGATCACGTGGCGGATCAGTTGGATCACCGCCGGGTGCGCCGGGTTGTACAGGGCGGCCACCCTCTCATTGGTTCGGTCCACCGCCAGGGTGTACTGAACCAGGTCGTTGGTCCCGATCGAGAAAAAGTCGGCCTCGCGCGCGAATGTGTCGGCCATGAGGGCCGCGGCGGGCACCTCGACCATCATCCCCACCTCAATGTTGCGGTTGAAGGGGATCCCCTCCTCCTCCAGGTCCTCCATCACGTCGTTGAGCAGGTACTTGCTCTGGCGGAACTCCTGCGTCGTCGTGATCAGGGGGAACATGATCTTGATCGGCCCCTTGGCCGACGCGCGCAGCAGCGCCCGCAACTGCGTCTTGAACATCGGCAGCGACTGCAGGCAGTACCGGATCGAGCGCAGCCCGAGGAACGGGTTGCGCTCCGGCGTCTCCGCGCGGCTCTGGGTGTACTTGTCCGCCCCCAGGTCCACCGTCCGGATCGTCAGCGGCCGCCCGCCCAGCAGTTCCACCGCTTTGGAGTACGCCGCGTAGTGGTCCTCTTCCGTCGGCTCCTTGTCGCTGGTGAGGTACAGGTACTCCGTCCGGTAGAGGCCGACCCCCTCCCCCCCGCAGTCCAGCACGATCGGGATCTCTTCCGGGAACTCGATGTTCGCCAGCAACTCGATGTGGACGCCGTCGCGCGTCTCGCTGGGGAGCGACGCCAGTTCGGCGAGTGACAGCCGGTACAACCGCTGCTGCTCGATGTGGGCCTCGTACTCCGCCAGTTGCTCCGGCCCGGGGTCCAGGATCACCACGCCGCGGTCGCCATCGATGATCACCGGCATCCCGTCCGCCACGTGCTCGGTGAGCCGCCCGCACCCCACCACCGCCGGGATCCCCAGCGCCCGCGCGAAGATCGCCGTGTGGCTCGTCTGGCCGCCCAGGTCCGTCGCGAAGGCCACCACGTGCTCGCGGTCGAACGCCGCGGCCTGCGACGGCGTCAGGTCCCGCGCCACCACCACGGCACGGTGGGCCAGCGTGTTGAGCCGGCTGGTGTGCTCCCCGATCAGGTGCTTGAGCACACGGGCCGAAAGGTCCTTCACGTCGTCGACCTTGGTCCGGAAGGTCGGGTCCGGGATCTGCGAGAACCGCCGCCCCAGGTCCTGAAGGGCCCGCCACGCGGCGTACTCGGCCGTCACGTGCTCGGTCTGGATCAACTCCCGCATCGGCCGCGTGAGCGTCGGGTCGCACAGCATGCCGATGTGGAAGGCGAAGATCTTCGCCGCCTCGTCCCCCATCTCCCGCTGGGTCGTCGCGCGGAGGATCGACAGTTCCCCCACCGAGCGGTCCAGGGCCCGCTCCAGGCGCGCCACCTCGGACTCGACGGCCTCCGCCGGGACGGTTCGGCGCGGGATGCGCAGGTGCTCATCGTCCAGCACGAAGACCGTGCCGATGACGATGCCGGGGGAAACCGGGATGCCCTTGATGATCTCCATGCCGCCGCCGGTGGCTCCTTCCCTGCCGCCCGGCCCCGGCCGGCGCCCCTTCGGCCCCCGCGCCCTCCCCCTCCCCTGGTCTGCAGGACGCCCCGCCCACCCATGCCGCCCCCCGGACCGGACTGCCGCCGGGATCATACACGCCGCCCCGACGGCTCCCCCTGCCCTCCCGGGTTGTCCCGACCGCCCCCGGCGCTTGACTTGTCGCGCAAGGTCTGCTCTGATGCTCCCATGGGGATGGGGACAGGGCGTGGAGGGGAGGCAGCGGGCTCGGCCGCCGAGTTCACATCATCTGGGCTACCGGGCCCGGCCCGCCGCCGCTGGCTGCACGACATCCCGCTCGAATGACGACCCTGACGGGCATCCTTGAGTGGCCCCAGCGCGCCGAGGGCCGCGTCCGCCAAGTTTCCGGCGGCATGATTGTGGCGCGCGACGACGACCCGTTCGTTCCCCTCTCTTTCGGGGAGCGGTACAAACTCCGCGACGGGCTCCGGGTCACCGTGGAAGTCGGCATGCGCCGGCCCCGCCGCCGGCGTCGTGGCGGAGGCCGCGGCAAGCCGCGACCCGTCGTCGAGTCGATCCTCCAGATCGAAGGGATGCACCCCGACGACTTCGGCCGCACCAAGCCCTGGGACGAACTCACCAGCATCGACCCGCAGCCGCGGCTCACCCTTGAGTACCCCGGCTGCCCCGCCTCCTGCCGCCTCATCGACCTGTTCTGCCCGATCGGGCGCGGGCAGCGCGGCCTGATCGTCTCACCCCCCAAGGCCGGCAAGACCACCCTCCTCAAGGACATCGCCGGGGCGCTGCTCCGCAACCACCCGGACGTTCATGTCATCATTCTGCTGGTCGATGAGCGCCCGGAGGAGGTCACCGACTTCCGGCGCACCTTCCAGAACTTCGCCGCCGACCTGGCCTCCGCCGGCGGCCAACTCCCCGAGGGCAACGGCGTCGCGGAGCGGATCGCCGGCCGCTGCGAGGTCGTCGCCTCCAGCAACGACAACGACGTCGAGCGCCACATCCAGATCTCCACCAGCACGATCGACCGCGCCAAGCGCATGGTCGAGGCCGGCAAGCACGTCGTCATCCTCCTGGACTCGCTGACGCGCCTCGGCCGCGCGTTCAACCGCTCGCGCAAGCACTCCTCCAGCGGCCGCACGATGACCGGCGGCATCGACTCCCGCGCGCTGGAGGTCCCCAAGCAGATCTTCGGCGCCGCCCGCAACACCGAGGAGGCCGGCAGCCTCACGATCATCGCCACCTGCCTCGTGGACACCGGCTCGCAGGGCGATCAGGTCATCTTCGAGGAGTTCAAGGGCACCGGCAACATGGAGTTGATCCTGGACCGGAAGATCGCCGAGCGCCGCCTCTTCCCCGCGATCAACCTCGCCGCCAGCGGCACGCGCAAGGAGCACCTGCTCATGGAGGAGCAGGAACTCAAGACCGTCACCGCCCTGCGCCGGCGCCTGATGGCCATGCCCCCGCACCAGCAGGTCGAGCAACTCCTGGCCGCGCTCCAGCGCTTCCCGACCAACGCCGCGCTGGTCGGCTCCGCGGGCTGAGCCCCCCGCCCGTACCATCGGCGCATGACGACCACGACCCGCCCGCGACGCATCGGGCTGCTCACCGGCGGCGGCGACTGCCCCGGGCTCAACGCCGTCATCCGCGCCGTCACAAAGGACGCCCTCTTCCACGGCATCGAAGTCGTCGGCTTCCTCGACGGCTACCTCGGGCTCATCGAGGACCGCTCGCGCCCGCTCACCGTCGACGCCGTCTCCAACATCCTTACCGCCGGCGGCACGATCCTCGGCACTTCGAACAAGGCCAACCCGTTCCGCTTCATCCCCGACGCCGACGGCCCGCCCAGAGATGTGTCCGACCGCTGCCTCGCGACCTGCCGGCGCCACGGCCTGGAGGGCCTGGTGGTCGTCGGCGGCGACGGCACCATGACCATCGCCGCCGACCTCGCGCGCCTCGACGGTGGCAACCTGCGGATCATCGGCATCCCCAAAACGATCGACAACGACGTCCGCGGCACCGACATCTCCTTCGGCTTCATCACCGCCGTCGCCACCGCGACCGAGGCCCTTGACCGCGTTCACTCCACCGCGGCCAGCCACCACCGCGCCATGGTCGTCGAGGTCATGGGCCGCAACGCCGGCTGGATCGCCCTCCACGCCGGGATCGCTTCCGGCGCCGACATCATCCTCATCCCCGAGATCCCCTTCTCCATCGACCGCGTGATCGAGGTCATCCTCGAGCGCCGGCGCCGCGGCCGCAGTTTCTCGATCATCTGCGCCGCCGAGGGCGCGCGCCCCATCGGCGGATCGCAGGTCATCGCCCGACTCGATCCGACCAGCCCCGACCCGGTTCGCCTCGGCGGGATCGGCAAGGTGCTCGCCGACGAGATCGAGGCCCGCACCGCCGCCGCCGGCCGCGCCATCGAGGCCCGCTACGTCGTGCTCGGCCACGTGCAACGCGGCGGGCCGCCGGTCCCGGCCGACCGCGTCCTGGCCACGCAACTGGGCCACCACGCCATGACGCTGCTCAAGGCCGGCGCCCACGCCCGCATGGTCGGCATCTCGAACGGCTCGCTCACCGATGTGGACCTGTCCGTCCCCGCCACGGGCCAGCGCCTGGTGCCGACGGACCACCCCCTCATCGCGGCCGCCCGCTCGGTGTACACCTCGTTCGGCGACTGACGCGACGGCCGCCTACGCCGCCCTGGCCTTGCGGAACCACGCCGGCAGCCAGACCGGTCCGCCGCGCGCCGACGCGGCGCACCGCCGCACCGCCTCCTCGCGCGACGGCGCCACGTCCAGTTCAACACCCACCGCCCGAATCGCATCCCGCACGCGCGCCGACGCCCCGTACAGCACCAGCCGCCCCCCGAGCCGCTCGCACCGCTCGCGCGCCCGCCGCAACTCGCAGAAGAACGCCGCTGACAGGCTCGTGACGCGCCCCAGCCCGATCGCCAGACGCCCGCC
>CALAFV010000328.1 GCA_937891445.1 uncultured Phycisphaerales bacterium
TGGAAGTTCTTCTTGATCTCCTCGCGCGTGACGGGGTCGGCGCGGTCGAGCCACGAGAGGCCCGCGGCGTCCGCCTTCGCGGCGGCGAGCCGCTCCTCGGCGAGGCGGCGGCAGGCGCGGCCCTTGATGGCGAGAACTTCCTCGGGGACCTCGCCCTCGACGTCGAGGGACTCGGCGTGCGTGGCGTAATCAACGGCGGCGCCCGTGCGGCCGCGGTCCATGGCGCGGCGGGCGGCGGAGAGAAGGGCCTCGCGGACGGCGTCCTTGGAGACCGCGGAGCCGGCTCGGCCGGAGCGGACGTCGTCGAGGACCATGGCGAAGAGTTCGGCCGCGCGGCGGTCGCTGCCGCCGGCGCCGCCGCTGTCCTGCTCCTGCGCGAGAGCAGCCTCGACGCGGGCCAGGCCGAAGCGGGCCGCGGCGGCGTGCACAGAGTTGGGGTACTCGGTCAGGACTTCCTCGTAGCGCTCGCGAGCGGCGGTCAGGCCGCTGGAGCCGTCGAGGTCGGCGGGCTCTCGCTCGTGGAGGTTGCCCATCAGCACGGCGATCTCGGCGCGGAGGGGGCTGAGTTTGTCGGCCAGGTTCGCGGCGAGGTCGAGTTCGCGCCGGGCTCGCTCGAGGTTGCCCTGGGCGAGGTAGGCGCGGGCGAGCATGGCGCGAAGTTCGGCGCGGCGGTCCGTCGAGGCGTCGCCGACCTGCGGGATCTCGCGGACCAGTCGGTCCACGGCGGCGTCGGGGTGGCCGGAAGCGATCTGGAGTTCGGCCTGCCGCGCGATGGCCCACGCGCGGTCATCGGGAGGGAGGCCGCGCTGGCTGAGCATCTCGTCGAGAAGGCTGAGGCCGGCGGTGGGTCGGCCGCGCGGAGCGCCGCGAGCGACCATGCCGGCGGCGATCTCGTGCTCGATGATCTGCGTCACCAGGCGCCGGCGGAGGTCGGCGCTGGAGTCGGGGAGCGAGCGCACACGCTCGGCGGCGGGGGCGATGTCGCCCAGGGCGATCTGCGAGCGGGCGAGTTGGTAGACCTCGATGGGGGTGAGTTGGGCGCCGAGTTGCTCGGCGCGGTGGTAGTCCTCGACGATGGCCTTGTTGTTGGCGGCGAGGTCCTGGCCGATGGTCTGCTGGCCGATGAACAGGGCGCGGGCGCGGAGGCGGAAGAGTTCGGCGCGATCGGCGGCGCGGCCTTCCTGCGCGGCCTTGAGGCCGGGGCCGTTGAGCAGCGCGAGGGCCTCTTCGTGCTTGTGCTGGTCGAGGAGGGCGCGGGCCTCGGCGAGAGGCCTTTCGGCGGGGGAAGACTGCTGGAGGGCGCGGGCGATAACGCCGGCGATCAGCAGGAGCAGGCCGACGGCCAGACCGGCGATGGGGAGCAGAGCCCGCCACGAAGGGCGCGGGCCGTCGCTGCCGCGAAGCGGATGCACTGAGGAATCGGCGTGCTGGATCGGCGTCTCCGCCACCGCGGCGCCCCTGGGTGGACCCCGCGCGCCTCCTGCGCGCGGCCCCCCGGCCCCCGGAAACGGTCATGAACACAGCACGGCGGCCGCCCGCAAGGCGGCCGAGCGCAGCACTTATCGGGCGACCGGTGGCCGCCGCTTGACCGAACCTGCGCTTGTTGCGCAATCCGTGCCCGATCCGGCCCGAGTGCGGTCATTCGGGGGAGTCGGCCTCGGGGTCGCGGCGGACGACGACGGCGGTGCCGGCGAGGAGGTCGCCGGGGTGGCGGCCGGCGGGGTCCACGAAGAGCCAGATGGCCAGGGGCGGGAGGGCCCAGCGGACGAGGTTGCGGAGGGCGGCCTGCGCGAAGGTTGGGGGCTCGGCCGCCGCGCGGCGGGGCGCCGCGAGGGGAACGCCGGTATCGGCGGGGGCGGGGCGCGGGACGCGGATGACCTCGCAGCCGGCGAGGGCCTTGCCGATCGAGCGGCCGAAGAGGTACTCGGCGGTGGTGGTGTGGGCCCAGGTGACGACGAGGGCCAGGCCGAGAGCGGCGAGTTCGCGCCCGCCGCCGTCGCCGGCGCCGGTGGCGCCGAAGAGGGCGGGGCCGAGGAGTTCGTTGGTCGGCACGTCCATCATCCACGCGCCGGCGACCAGGCCCAGAAGGAGGTCGGCCATCCCGGCGGCGATGCGGCGGCCGGGCTCGGCGATGGTCACGCCGGCAGGGAGCGGCGGGGGGCGCCGGCCCTCGGGGCGGAGGATGAACAGCAGGACCGTGACCATCACAAGAATGAGTGCGACGGCCAGGAGGCGGAACTGCTGGCTGGCGACCAGCGAGGGACCGGTGGCGGCGCCGTCGTAGAGCGTGCGGCCGGTGAGGGCAGAGACTTCGCGGAGGCGCAAGGGGGCCGCTGGACGGCCGCTGGCAGGGGCGGGTGTTGTGGACGAGGATGCGACGTCGGGGTCGAGCCAGAGGAGGGCGAGTTCGCCGGCGGCATCGAGGGGGATGGGTTGGGCGTTGGAGGGGACGCCGTCGAGCGTGGCGGCGTGGAAGACGCCGCCGCCGGGGCCGGGACGGATGAGGTCGATGGCGAGGCGGCCGGCATCGTCGGCGCGGAGGCGCATGAGGCGGCCACCGACGGCGAGGATTGTGCCGCCCGCCGGGGCGTCGCCCCAGCGCAGGTCGTGGCGGCGCCAGAGGGAGGCAACGTCGGCCTCCGGGCCGGAGAGAGCCGCGGGGGCGAGGGTGCGGATCTCCCACATCGCGGCGCGGGGGCCGGTGGAGGTGATGAGGATCAGGCCGGTCTCGTCGCCGACCAGGGCCGGATCGGGGCCGAGGTCACGCACACATTCGGTTGGGATAGGAATGTCGATCCACCGGGCGCCGTCGAGGGCGAGCAGTTGCCACGGCGACTCGCCGGACGAGCCGGGGCGGTGGAGGAGGGCGGCGGGTCCGGTGGCGGAGGCGGCGAAGGCCGCGAGGGCGGCGTCGCCGGGG
Source organism: uncultured Phycisphaerales bacterium (assembly GCA_937891445.1). Lineage (GTDB taxonomy): Bacteria > Planctomycetota > Phycisphaerae > Phycisphaerales > UBA1924 > CALAFV01. The sequence goes on from CALAFV010000328.1 coordinate 2,921, forward strand.
AGCGCGGGGAGGACGCGCAGGCGGCCCGGAGGCTGGGTCTCCCAGATGCCGGCGACGATGCGCTCCGCGCTGGCCATCATCACGCGGCGGAGGGCGGTCGGATCGGTCGCGGGATAGCGCGGGAAGACGAGATAGACGCGGTTGTCCCACGACGCGAGGGCCTCCGGGGCCTCGGCGAGCCACGCGGCGGTGCGGACCGTGCCGCGCGGCACCCCTCCCCCCCCGCCGCTCCCCCCACTTCCCACCGCCGGGCTCCGACCGCCGGGCTCCGCGCCCGTGCGCGGCGGGAGGTGGACCAGGGTGGGCTTCTGGTTCGGGCCGGTCGGGATGATGCCCCAGCCGTGGGCCTCGCGGTAGGTGACCGGAGGCTGCGCGTCCGCCTGCCGGGCAAGAGCGCGCGCGGCGGGGAGGGCCAAGGCCAGCACAAGCAGGATGAGCAGCACGCCGAGCGGACGCCGCGGCGCGGGGAGGCGCTGGTGCATTGCCGTGGATGGTAGAGGCAACCGGCCGCTACCGGGCGGGGCCGGGGGGCAAGGCCGGAGCCATGGCCTGCTCGGTGTCGAGGTCAACGGTGCGCTCGACGCCCATGACGCGGCGGAGGGTGTCGAACTCGAACGCGTCGGTGCTGATGCGCCGGGCGCCGTCGGAGGGGGCGTCCATCGTCAGACGCACCTCGATGCCGCTCTCGGGCTCGAGGACGTTGATGCGGGTGGCGATGCGCGGGCCGACGGCCAGATTGGCGACCTCGGCGTGGTCGTACTCGTCCAGGTCGGCGACGAGCGTGAGCCGGCGGCCAGAGTCGAAGAGTTCGATCTTCCGCGGCTCGTACGACTGCGGGTCGAGCCAGAGGCGCTGGTACCCCTCGTCGCGGATCCGCGTCGTCACGCCCAGCAGCGTGCCATCACTGGACCACTGCGTCGCGCCGACAGCCGGGGGCTCTGGGAGGGGAACGATGCCCAGCACCCGGATCAAATCCAGCGGATGGATCGTGATCCCGACGCGGCGGCGGGCGTTGTCGAAGTTGTCGAACCGCCCGATGTACGCGGTGCGTTCCTCGCGCAGGTCGAACCACCAGTACCGCTCGCCGTCGCCGCCGAACCAGAAGACGCGGTGGCCCGCCTTGCCGAGGCTCATCGCGAGGTGGTCGGGGAGGACGACCTGGATCGTCCCCTCGGCCTGGTCCACCTGGCGGTCGCCGTTCTCATCGATGTACGTGATGCGCGAGACGTGATGAGCGAAGAGGCTCTTGAGCGGCGCAACGCGCGCGTTGTACGCCGCGGCGACGTCGGCGTACGAAGGAAGCGGCCGCGTGATCGGCGCGGTCGGGGTGCGGGCCTCATCCTCCGGCAGGCCGGGAGAGGTGCAGGCGGTCAGCGCAAGGGGAAGCACGAGCGCGAGAGCCGCGGCGAGTCTGTGCGTGCGGGCTCGGCTCGGCATGCGGTGTCCCTCGCGTGGTGTGTCTGTCTAGCGCTCGGGAGACGCGGCGGGTTCATCGCCGGTGATGGCCTTCATCTGCTCGATGACCGCGGCGATCGTCTCCTCGTCCAGCGCGGGATCGGTCACCTCAACCAGCGGCGGGCCCTTGGGCGGGCGCTCGACGCCGCGCTCGCGCACGAGCAGCCGCCCCGGCTCGCTGCTCTCGAGGGCCAGCACGCGGCGGCGGATCAGCAGCAGCGCCAGCACGAAGCGGAAGGCGACCTTCCGCGGGTCGGTCTCCTCGGCCAGTTGCTCGAAGAGGTCCAGCAGCGACTCATCATCCGCCAGCACACGCCGCGGCGCGTTGGGGGCGGCCATGACGGCGCGCCACGAGGCGAAGAGCCGGCGGCCCGCCGCCGCGTCGGGGCGAGCGCCGGAGTTCCACGCCTCGAGCGAGTAGTCCTCGCGCTCCAGGTCATCGACCCCCTCGGGCTCGACGAGCGCGGCGATGTACGTCTCCCCAACGCCGATCTGCCGGCCGGTGGCGCGGCAGACGCCGGTGGGATGGGCAATGTGAAACGTGGGTTTCCCAAGAGCGGCCATGGCGCGGCAGTGTAGGGGCGGGGAGGAAAGAGGAAACAGGAAGCGGGAAACAGACAGCGGGGATGGCTCCCGACGTGAAATCTGTTTCCTTCTTCCTCTTTCCTTCTTCCTCCCCTAGCAACTCACCTGAAACGAGCGCTGGCTCGTGCCGCCGGGGCCGATCATGAAGTGGATCGTCTTGCCGCACTTGGGGCAGCGGCCGTCGTAGCCGGTGCCGGCGCGGTTGCGGTAGGCGCGGGTGTACGCCCCGGCGCAGGTGAACCACAGGGAAAGCCAGGGACGCCCCCCCCCTCCCCCATCACCCCGTCCCC
>CALAFV010000329.1 GCA_937891445.1 uncultured Phycisphaerales bacterium
GCCGGCGCCAGCAGCGCGGATCGCCGGGCGATGAGGTCGAGGCGGCGGCGGCGCAGGTCTTCGGCGAGAACCTGGGCCTGCTCGCGCGGCGGGTTGGCGCGGCGCGCGGCCAGTTCGAGGTCCGCGGGGCCGAACTCGTGCTCGATGACGACCTGCACGTTCTTGTCCGAGCGGGCACGGCGCAGGACTTCCTCGACCTGTTGCTGCGCGGCGGGGGAGAGGACCGTGAGGCCCGGCGCGAACTCGACGAAGATCGGATCTTCCTCGATCCACCGCTTTTCGCTGCTGGTCGAGCCGAAGAGGCCGGCGAAGCCGGTGACGACCTTCACGGGTGTGCTTGCAACGGCGGTCGTGAGCACCGAGGCGATTGCGCCGGTCGCCGCGCCGAGGACCTTGCCGGTCGTGAGGCCGGTGCCGTCGAGCGTCAGATCCACCGGGAGCGTGATCGAGCCGTCGGCGGCCTGGACGGCGCCGATGGCCACGTCCAGCGGAACGGGGAGGCTGAGGTAGCGGGCGATCGGACCGTTGGGCGGCTCGGCGTACTGGAGGTCGGTGAAGACCAGGCGGCTGCGGACGTCGAGCCCGCCGTCGTCGCGCCCGAGCAGTTCCACGCGGCCGTCGAAGATGCCGCCGCCGACCGAGGCCCCCGCGGCCTGCGCCAGGCCACGGAGCGCGGTGAGTTCCACACCGCTGATGGCCGCGAGGATGCGGCCGCGCGGGCGCGGGGCGAACGACATGGTGCCGCTGGCGATGCACTGGGAGAAGAGGTCGCGGTCCTCCATCTCCGGCTCGCCGCTGGGCGTGTTGCCGGTCATCATGCGGCCGAGGTCGCCGAGCGCGCCGGTGAGAACGCCGCCACGGAGCGGTTTGGGAAGGCTGACCTTGCCGGCGGTGGCGGAGATGTTGAACTTGATCGGGCGGTCCTGCACCATCGCGAGGGACGACAGGCCGCGGACGTCGGCCTCGAGGGCGGTGATGGGGAGCGTGACCGGCGGGGTGAGGAGGCGGTCTTCGAAGCGCAGGTCGGCGCCGCTGATCACCAGGCGGTCGATGCGGATCTCACCGGCGGTCGAGGGAGTTGCGGGCGCGGATGCGGGCGGCTGCGGAGATTCGGGCGTCGGCTCGGCGGATGCGATGGTCGTGTCGGAGGTTTGCTCGGGCTCGGCCGGTTCGGCGGGTTGGCGGCCGCCGTCGCCGGTCCTGAGAACGACGCCGAGGATGTGGATTCCGGCCTCGTCGCGCCAGCCGCTGCCGGCGAGGTTCGTGATCTCGATCGACTTGGCGATGACGTTGCCGGTCGCCGGGTCGAGGCGGATCTGCTCCCCCTCGATGCGCTCGACGCCGGCGAGGAGCGGACCGTCCTCGCCGAGGCGGAGTTCGACGCCCTCAACTTTGAGCGTGAGGTCCATGGCGCGGCCGAAGTCGATCCGGACCGGTCCGCGGCGGCGGACGCTGGCATCGACCTCGGCCGAGGCGCGCAGGCGGCCGTCAACCAGTGGGGTTGGGTCGATGATGGTCTCGATCCCCGGAATCAGCGCGGCGAGGCCGGCGCCGTCGATCCCGTCGGCCGTGAGGGTGATCGCCGCCGAGGGGCGCCAGGCGAGCGGCGCGAGGCGTGCCTGGGCGTTCAGGTTTCCGATCACGGGCTCGACGCCGCCGGTGATCGCGAGTTCGACCGGCGGGCTGTTGGCGGGGCGGTCGGGGCGGACGCTCACCGGCGCGATCGAGCGGAGGCGGAAGTCGGTGAGGGCGACGGGGGCGGCGAGGGCGCCGGTCGCGTCCGTGAAGGTCGCGCGGCCGACGTGCAGGTCGATCTCCTCGATCGTGATGGCCGGAAGGGTGCCGTTGCGGGCGTCGCCGACGATCTGCTGCACGTCCGCAGGGGCGTCGGCGGTGGGCGCGGCGGGGATCACAATCTGCTCGTCGCCGGGGGAGCCGCCCAGGACAAGGCCGAGGATCTCAAACCGGCCGTCGGCGGAGCGAGCCGCGGACGCAGCGGCGCCCGAAGCGGCGATGCGCTCGATGTCGATGACGCCGCCGGGCAGGTCGAGGCGGCGCACGCGGATGTCGAGGGTGTCGAGACCGGCGAAGGGCGCTTCATCGCCGGACTCACGCCAGTCGAGTGACTGCACGCGCAGGGTTGCGGCGAAGCCACCTTCGTTTACGCGAGAGAGCGATGCGGCGAGTTCGGCACTGAGCGTTGCCTGTTCGAACGCGGGCTCGACCGACGGCGGGAGGTACGCCGCGAGGGGCGTGCCGGAGAGACGGTCGCCTTCGGCCTTCGCATTCAGGTCGATCGCCGTCGGCGTGATGCGCAGAGTGCCGGTGATCTGGAGGCGGTCGGCGACGCCCTCGCCGCCGACGCGGACCTCGAAGGCCGCGGGCTGAGCGTCGGGGTTGCGTGGAGCGAGCGTGCCGACGGTTGCGTCGAGCGCAAGACGCACGTCGACGGGTTGAGCGGCGGCCCGGTCGGTCCAAGAAAGGCTGACATCGCGGGCGGAGAGGCCCGCGAGGGAGACCTCTGGGAGCGATTCGAGGATCGCGAACGGGTCCGGGGGCGTGGCCGGCGTGGGCGCACGCTGCTCGCCGGGCGCGATGCGGATGCCGGCGGTCTCGATAGACCCATCCTCGTGGCGGATCGCGCTCGCGGTGGCGGACTCGATCGTGATGCGGCCGACGTCCACCGCCTGGCCGCGGAACGTCACGCGGTCCACGCCGAGTTGCGCGGCCTGCGCGAGGGGTTCGCCCGCCTGCTCGACGCTGACGTCCTTGAGCATCGCGGTGAGCGTGACGCCATCCGGGGACTGGGCGACGCTCGCGGCGGCGTGCAGGCTCACGGCGCCGTCGCGGAGGGTCGGTTCGATCCCCAACGGGCGCAGGTACGGCGCGAAGCGGACCAGTTGGACGCCTTCGCTTGTCACCGCAACGTCGGCCGCGAGTGAGGCGGGGGCGGGGCGCAGCGTGCCGGTGAGTTCGAAGCGGTCCACAACTCCGGGCGTTCGCACCCAGGCGCGGATCGAGCCGGGGGTTGCAGTTTCGGGTGACTCTGGGTCGAAGAGCAGGCCGCTGATCTCCAGGCCCGCGTCGGTGATCTCCACGGGGGCGGCCGCTTCGGTCGTCAGATCTTCGAGTCGGATCGCGGCGCCGCCCCAGGTGAGCGAGCCGATGCGGAGGCGGGGCAGTTCGAGTTGTCGGGGCGCCGGCGAGGGGGCCGCGGGCGTCGCGGCGGCCGCGCGGGTGGGCGCGGCGGCGGGAGGGGCGGTGATATGGAAGCCGCAGGCCTCGAGCGTCGCCTCGTCTCGCAGTCTGACGGTCAGGGCCGGTCCGGTCGCACGGATGGATTCGACGTCGAGTCCATCACTTGCGCGGAGGCCATCAATCGCGACCTCGGCGAGTTCGAGCAGCGTCGCGTCGCCCTCGCGCAGCGTGACACCCTTGATGGAGGCGTGGAGGCGTGGTCCGCCGTCGGCGGGCGCAATGCGCGCCGCGACATCGCACCGCAGCGCCGCCGCGTCCATCGCCGGCTCCAGGCCCAGCGGCCGCAGGTAGGGCGTGGCTGCGTCGAGGCTGATGCCGTCGATGGCGACTTCGGCGGTGATCGCGGGGGCGTCGGACGCGGGGGAGATCTTCCCCGCCGCGCGTACCGATGAGGCAAGGCCCGGCGCGGTGAGTTCGGCCGTAAAGGTCGCCTGCGTGCCGCCCGCGGCGGGCGAGGCGAGATCCGCGATCGTGAGCGACGTCAGGTTGAGGCCGAGCGATGCCGGCGGGGAGACGAAGAGGTCATTGAACGTTGTTTCGATACCTTTGATCGTCGCGGTGTCGAGACGCCAGCGGAACGGCGAGGCGCCGGTGTTCGCGCTGCGCGTGGTTG
>CALAFV010000330.1 GCA_937891445.1 uncultured Phycisphaerales bacterium
GTGGCGGTCTACCTGGTGCCGGAGAGTGGGACGGGCGCCGACGGTATCGGGCCGGTGCTGGACTTGGCCCGCCGCGTGTGGGGCGAGGGAGAGGAGTGGGAGCGCCGGGCGAAGGACAAGGCCGTCGATCGGCTGCTGGACCTCAAGAACGAGTCCTGGCTCGATGAAGATGAAGGCGAAGAGCCGCTGAGCGAGGAGGAGTTCAGGGCCAACATGCGGCTCACGGCCGTGCAGATCGCGGCGGACGGATCCATCGAGTTCACGTTCGCCGACGGGGACATGTTCTTCGGGCACGACATCGTCGTGAAAGGAACAGTGGAGGAGGGGTGGCGGAGCGCCAACATCGAGGGGTAGAACGTTCGCACCCAGTCAGCGATGTTTCGCGGCGTAAGCGTTGGCCGCGGCCTGGAAGCGGTCCGGGGAGCCGTCGCCGAGGGCGGCAAAGAACCGGTCGTCGAGATCGTCGAAGCGGATCCGCTCGTCCCGGCGATCAGGCCCCAGGACTTCCTCGCGGTCCATGACGTCGCGCGGGTAGGGGGCGGGGAGCCGCGACATGGCCTCCTCAAGGATGGCGGCAAGATCGTCAAGCCCCAGCGCGCGGAAGCCGGCAACGGCGTCGTGGGCGAGCACGCCGGTGGAGTTGCCGAAGAACTGCCAGAACCCGCCGTTGTAGACCTCCGAGTAGCACCAGTGCGCAGCGAGGAGGTGGCGGATCGGCTCGGGATAAGCGGCGACCTGCTCGTCGTAGACCTCGGGGCCGTCATAGATGCTGACGGCGTCGAAAGCACGCTCGATGAGGTCCCAGTAGGTTTCTGGATCGGGGGCAGGGGGCATAGACGGAGTCTACCTTAGGTCAGACGCGACCGGGCACGCTGGTGTCTCACCGCTTCGCCACGCTCAAACATTGGAACTTGTCCAATGGGACGCGGAACAACTGCTGCAGGATCTCTTTGATGCAATAGGCCCCTCATCCCCCCGCGCTCCCCTCCCCCCCCGGCAGCGTCATGCTCCACGGATCCAAGTACGCGTCAAGAGCCTCCCGCGTGATGGAATTCCCGGAAAGATCCGTCTGCCCCACCAGCGTCTCGTACGCCAGCTCCCGCACCGTCTTCCCCTGCGCGTACGCCTCTTTCGCCAGCGCCGCCGACTTGTCGTAACCGATGACAGGCACCAGACTTGTGCACATCGCCAGCGACCCCTCGATGAGGCTCTTGCAGCGGGCCTCATCCGGCTTGAGGCCCTTGAGCAGGTTGTCGTTGAAGACCACCGCGCTGCGGGTCAGCAGGTGAGCGCTGTCGAGGATGTTGGCGACCATCATCGGCATCGCGACGTTGAGGTCCAGCAGCGACCCCACGCCGCCCACGCCCCCCAGACAGATCGCCGCGTCGTTGCCGATCACCTGGCAGCAGGCCATGATGACCGCCTCGGCGATGACCGGGTTGACCTTGCCGGGCATGATGCTCGACCCCGGCTGCACGGCCGGGAGGATCAACTCGCCGATGCCGCACCGCGGCCCCGACCCCAGCCACCGGATGTCGTTGGCGATCTTCGTCAGGCTCACGGCCACCGTGCGGAGATGCCCGCTGGTCTCGACGATCGCGTCCTTGGCGTGCTGGGCCTCGAAGTGGTTCTGGGCCTCGCGGAAGTGCACGCCCGTCTGCCGCATGAGTTCCGCCGCGACCAGCGAGCCGAACTGCTCGTGCGTGTTGATCCCGGTGCCCACCGCGGTGCCGCCGATGGGCAGTTCGCTCAGCGCATGCAGCGCCCGCTGGAGCCGCTCGATGCCGTGGGCGACCTGGCTCGCGTAGCCGCTGAACTCCTGCCCCAGGCGGATAGGCGTGGCGTCCTGCAGGTGCGTGCGGCCGATCTTCACGAGTTTGTCCCAGTCGCGAGCGTGGGCCTCCAACTGCTCCTGAAGGATCCCCAGCGCCGGGATCAACTCGTGCTGGATCTGCAGCGCCGCGGCGATATGCATCGCCGTCGGGAAGGTGTCGTTGCTGGACTGCCCCATGTTGACATGGTCGTTGGGGTGCACGCCGGGGGAGTTCGGGGCCGTCCACTGCGGGTCCTTCGACGACCCGATCGGCTTGTGGTGGCGCACGCAGACGAGGTTCGCGATCACCTCGTTGACGTTCATGTTCGTGGAGGTGCCCGACCCGGTCTGGAAGATGTCCACCGGGAAGTGCTTGGCGATGCCGCCGAAGGCGGGCAGCCCCTCCTTGATCTCGCGGCAGGCCTCGAGGATGGCCTCGGCCTTGACCTTCGGAAGCCGGCCCAGTTCGTGGTTGACGCTGGCGCAGGCCGCCTTGAGGATCGCGTACGCCTTGATCACGCGGTCCGGCACGGGCCGGCCGGAGATGGGGAAGTTCAGAACGGCCCGCTGCGTGGAGGCGCCGTACAGCACGTCGGCGGGAACCTCCATGGGGCCCATCGTGTCTTTCTCGATGCGGGTGTTGGGGGTCGTCATGCGCGCAGTGTAGCGGCCCGGAAGCCGGGTATGCGGCGGCCACCGGGAGGCGAGAGAAACTGGGAAAGAGGCCGCGCAGAGCCGCGAGAATCAGGCGCCGCCGCCGACAGTGGGGGGCGAGAGGTCCGGCGTCCAGCGCTGCCAGTCGTCGGGTGTCGCGGCCTCCATGTCGAAGACGTGGCCCGACTTGACAGGCTCGCCGGCCTTCGTCGGCGTGGCGAAGGCGATGCCGCCGGCAAGGATGGACTCAAGCGACTCGGCTTTGAGTTTCACGCCGCCGATGAGGCCGAGGTCCAGCCCGATCCCGCTGGCATTCCAGAAGCGCGTGTTGGTGCGAACGAGGTGGGCGTACGGGGCGTCGATGTGAACGCCGATGGTGATGTGACGGGCGTCAGGAGCGAGGGCGACCGACGTCACAACGCCGACCTTCATCTCCCGGAACGAAACCGGCGAGCCCTCCGACACCGACCCCAGCCGCGGCGAGCGGAGCGTCAGATCGAGTCCACCGGAACTGCCAGGGGACATGCGCAGACGTGGCGGCGTGTCGAGACCCGTGAACGCATGCCGCACCGGCCCCGGCTGCTCCGCGGGCTCCGCGGCGATGTACCGCGGCCCCAGCAACGTCTCCAGCCCGCTCACGCGAGTGAGGGAAAGTTCCGGGCGAACGATCCAGAACTGTGTCCCCTCGCGGGCCAGAGCCGCGGCGTCCCGCGTCAGCCGCGCGTGGACGACGACGTGCCGGAGGTCCGGCGAAAGGGAAACGGACTCGACGCGCCCGACCTCAACGGAGCGGTACGTCACCGGGTCGCCCGGCCGCAGGCCGGCGCCGGAAGCAAACGTGATGGCGATGAGGCTGCCGCGGCTGGAATAGGCCTGCCACGCGAGCGCCCCGGCAAGCACGAGCGCCGCCACCGGCACGAGCCACGCGAGCGAGAGGCGCCGGGTGGGGGTGACGATGGATGTCGGGGTCGTTTCGGAGGCAGAAGGTGCGGAACAGGAAGCACCGGCCGATGCGGAAGAAGGCGTAGCCGCCGGGGCCTCATCCCCGGCGCCGTTCGTCGAAGGCGTGGCACGGACCTGGGTCATGCGGGCTCCTCCTCCCAGATCGAGAGGGGATTGAACGTAGCGGAAGCGAGCAGCGAGAGGATCACCACCGCGGCGAACGCAACGGCGCCGGGGCCGGGGGCGACGTCCATCCAGTTCCCAAGTTTGACGGCCGCGACCAGGATCGCGACCAGCAGCACGTCGATCATCCCCCAGCGCCCGATGACGTCGATCGCCCGATACGTCACCGCCCGGTGCCGCGGCTGGAGAATCGACCACCCCGTGCACAGGGCGAAGATCCCCCCGATCTTGAGCACCGGGATCAGGATGGAGCAGACGAACACGATGGCCGCGATGATGTACTGACCGTCGGCCGCCAGTTCGACGACGCCGGTCCAGATCGTCGCCGCGTGCGTATGCCCGAGGCGCTCGATCTCGATGACCGGCAGAAGCATCGAAACGGGATAGAGGATCAGGGCCGCCAGCGCGAACGCGGCCGGCCAGGCCCGCGACCCGGCTCGCCCGCGGACG
>CALAFV010000331.1 GCA_937891445.1 uncultured Phycisphaerales bacterium
GGGGGGAGGGGGGGATGGGGTCACCGGTTTCTCCTTCCTTGGCCGGCGTTGCCGGATGCAAGCGACAGAAGATGGGCAAGCGCGGAAAGGGCGGGAAGACCGAACGCGGGAGGATAGTGCCCGGGCCTCCGCGTGCCAAGGCCGCTGGCTCAATGCGGCGGCCGGGCCTAGGGTGGGCCGGGTGTGGGGCGCGGGCGGGGGGCCAGGAGCAGCACCGATGGCCAACGAGCACCTCAAGCCGCGCGAGCAGCCGATCGGCGTGGGCGAGATCGCCCCCGACTTCACCCTCATGGACCAGAACCGTGCGGAGTGGAAACTGTCCGACCAACTCAAGAAGGGGGACGTGGTCCTCTGCTTCTACCCGCTGGACTTCTCCCCGGTCTGCTCGACGGAGATGAAGTGCGTCACCGACGAGATGGACAAGTGGACGGCCAAGGGGGCCCAGGTCGTCGGGATCTCCTGCGACTCGTTCTTCGTCCACAAGGCCTGGGCCGACGCCCTGGGCCTGAAGCAGACGCTCCTGTCTGACATGCACCGAGCGGTGTGCAAGGCCTATGGCATGTACTGGCCCGACATGAACGTCAGCACCCGCGGCACGGTCGTGATCGGCCGCGACGGCCGCGTCAAGTGGGCCCAGCACCGCGAGATCAAGACCGCGATGAACTTCGACGAGGTCCTCGCGGCGATCGGGTGAGCACAGAGCGGGGTGAGCCGTGAGCGACCTCGTCGAGCAATGGGCCGACGTGCTCGCGCGCGTGCCGCGTGCGAGCAGGCTGCTCGGGATCGCGGTCGTGGTCCTTCCGACACATCTTGGCCGCCTTTGCGACGATCCTGCTCCCGTCGCTCTGGACGCCGCCGCGTCCGGTCACGGCCGAGCCGTCGCCACGCCATAAACGCCGTGCCTGGCTCATGACGGGCGTGATCGTTCTGTTTCTCGTCGCAGTCGCCGTCACCATGGCAGTGGTCCATGTTCGCGCAGTCAATCTCCTGCTCGCCGAGGGGGTATTCCTGCCCCGGAGATGGCAACAGCGGGCGCTACCGGCCTTCAGCGTGATCTTCGCGATTGGCGTTGTTGCGCTGTGGTGGGGCGAACGCCGGAGGTGGCGGAAAGCAACGGCGGACCAGCCGACCGATCGGGCGTGATGCCCGACCACCTTCGGCCGCCTACTCGGCCTGTGGCGCTGTCTGAGGCGGGTTGATTACCGTGAACAAAAGGCGTACATTCGATCTTTGTTCGATGTGCCCTGTGTTCGCGGGCAACCCTTGAAGCGTGCGGCTGGGCGGTCAGGTTCACCCGATGACGGCTGGCCGGACCGCGGCCGCACGCTCAAAACTTGCAGTTTCTGCAACTTTCTGTAGTTTTCTGCGGACAGGGATGTACATTCCCGCCGCGGGCCCGGAGGTCAGCATGCCGGACTCGACCGACGTGGAGCGGGCGCAGGAAGGCGGTAGGGGGGAAGGGGGCGGGGAGGGGTGGACGCGCGACTACTTCGACGATGCCCCGGCCCAGCGCCTGCGGCATCGGCTGACGGGACGTGAACTGGATGAACTCTGCTACTTCGTCGGCTTGCTGGATCACGGGGGGCGCTGGCCGCCGCCCGTGCGCGAGGCAGACGACGCCGGCGGACCATTCAGTCTGGCGACGGTCGCCTCGCCCGTCGGTCCGGTGTACGTGCAGCACATCGTCGGGCGGCCGGCAGGAGCCGGGACGCGCGACGTGGCGGTCTTCTTCACCGTGCTTCCGGCGAGGCGGCGGATCCGGATCGTCAGCATCGTCGACGCCAGGCGGCTGCGCCGCGAGCGGGAGCGACGCGTGATCGTCGCGGCCGCCGCGATGCGGGCGCTCGTGGCGGCCGAAGTGCCCTAGACCCGGAGGTGTGCGGTGGCGACCCTCGCCAGTTCGGTTCGAGCGATCGAGAGCCTGCTGGGGGGGGGAGGGGGGCAGCCCGGCGGATGGCCCGTGCGCTTCGCGGCCGCGGCGGAGGCGGCCAACCGCCACCTGACCCCGGAGCAACTCGCTCGCGTCATCATCGAACTCTCCGACGAAGCATGGGCCGAACTGCGCTCGCTGCGTGAAACGGTGGGCGAGACCTTGCGAGCGGCGGGCCCATCGCAGACGGCCTTCGGCCAACTCCTGCGGGTCGAGGACCGCGTGTGGGAGACCATCGACCGCCTCCGCGCCGAGTGCCGCGGCGGCAGCGCGAGGGACGCGGGGATCCACGCCGTCGCCCTGGGTGCGATCCGCGCCGCGGTCACGCCGCCGCGACAGCAGAAGATCACCAGCGCCGCCAGGGCCGAGCGCCGCGACGGCGATGACCCTCGCATGGCCGACGCCGATGAGGCCGTTGCGAAGGCGCGCGGCCGCGCGTTCCTTGAAAACTACCGTCGCCTGCGCGCCGCGGCCGCGGAGCAGCGGCCGGAACTGCGGACGCAGAAGGGCCTCGCCGCCGCCGCGGGCCTCCGCCCCGCC
>CALAFV010000332.1 GCA_937891445.1 uncultured Phycisphaerales bacterium
CGACCTCGTCGGGCGAGACGTCGCCGCCGCGGAGGCGGTCGAACTCGGCCATGACCTCGCGGAGGGCAGCGCCGGTCACCACGGCCTGCACCGCCGCGGAGGCCGTGAACCAGCCGAGGTGGCGGCCGAGGGTGAAGCGCGAGCGGGCGCCGTAGGTGAAGCCGTGCTTCTCGCGGAGGTTCTGGTTCAGGCGGCTGGTGAAGGACCCGCCGAGGATCGTGTTGAGCAGGCGCAGCGGGACGCGGCGGTCATCCGCAGCGGATGGGGCGGGCGCGGCGTACGTGATGACCGTCTGGACCGCGCCGGGGCGGTCCACGATGTAGAGGTCCATCGAGGAGCGCGACCGGGCCGAGAGGGCCGTGGCCGCGGACGCCTCGGCGGCGTGCGAGCCGGCGGGCCACTGGGCGAACGCGCGGTCGAGGATCGCCCGCGCGGCCTCGGCGGTGATGTCGCCGGCGATGAGGATCGTCGCGTGCTCCGGCCGGACGATCGCGGCGTGGGCTGCGCGGATGTCGGCAAGGCTCAGCGATTCCACGGTTTCGGGTGTGCCGACGCCGGGGAGGGCGAACGGGTTGCCCTCGGCCAGGAGCGTGCGCAGGGCGACGCGGCCGGCGACGATGGCGGGCTCCTGGTCCTGCTGATGCAGGCTCTCGATGTGGAGGGCCTTGACGCGGCTCCAGTCTTCCTCGGCGAGGCGCGGGGTCAGGAGGGCCTCGGCGAGAAGGGCCGCCGCGGGCTCGGCGTTGCGAGCGAGCACGGAGAGACTGGCGGCGAGGGATTCGTGGTCGCCGCTGGCGTGGATGGAGCCGCCGAGTGCCTGGATGGCCTGGGCGAACTCGACGTTGGTGAGCCGCTGCGTGCCCTCGGTGAGCATGGAGCCGAGCAGCGCCGTGCGGCCGGCCTGCTCGGGGCGGTCGAGGGGGCGACCGGTGTTGAAGAGCGCGGTCATGCTGACCAGCGGGAGCGCGGGGCGGCGCCACAGGAGGACGGTGGCGCCGCTGGCGAGTTGGAACTGCTCCGGGTCGGGCGGGGTGAAGTCGGCGACGGGGAGATCCTGCGGGCGCGCATCGCGGGCGGATGGGTCGCGCTCGGGCTCCTCGGGAAGGACGGTCTGGACGAGGCGCGAGTTCTTCGTCAGGACCTTCGAAGCCCAGGCCTTGATCGACTGCGGCGTGGCGTTGCGGTAGCGGTCCAGGTCGCGCTGGAGGGAGTCGGGGTTGCCGAGGTAGTACTCGTACTCGTTGAGTTTGTCGGCGCGGTCGCTGATGGACTGGAGGGAGGAGAGGAGGGCCATTTCCGTGGCATTCTGGCGCTGCGCGAGTTCGTCGGCGGTGGGGCCGTCGGCGATGAGTCGGGCGATCTCCTCATCGACCGCGCGCTCGACCGCGGCAAGGTCGGCGTCGGGCCTGGCGTAGACGAAGATCCAGAAGATGGAGGAGAGGGCGGCGCTGTCCTGGAACGCCGCGACCTCGACGGCGGTCTGGTCGGCGAGGATCAGGCGCTGGTAGAGGCGGCTGGAGGGGCCGTCGGCGAGGATGTCGGCGATGAGGTCCATCTCCGCGTCGCCGTCGGCATAGAAGGCGGGGGAGTGGTACGCGAAGGCCAGGAGCGGGAGTTGGACCTTGTCGAGCATGGTCCAGCGCACCTCGCGGCCGAGGGCGGGCGTGGGGACATCGCGGAGGGCGGGGGGAGCGCCGGCGGGGAGGTCGCCGAAGAGGCTCTCGATGAGGGGCTTGATCTGCCGCGGGTCGAAGTCGCCGGCGACGACGAGGGAGGCGTTGGAGGGGACGTAGAAGGTCGCGAAGAAGTCCTTGACGTCGTTGACGGTCGCGGCCTCGAGGTCCTCGTGAGTGCCGTAGACGGCGTTGTGGTAGGGGTGGTCCGGCGGGTACATGAAGCGGAAGGCCTGCTCGTAGGCGCGGCCGTAGGGGGTGTTCTCGACGTTCTGCCGGATCTCGTTGCGGACGACGTCGCGCTGCTTGTCGAGTTTCTCCTGGGTCATGGTCGGGCCCATGTCCTCCAGGCGGTCGGCGTCGAGCCACAGGAGCGTGGGGAGGAGCGAGGCGGGGCCGACGGAGAAGTAGTTGGTCCGGTCGAGGCTCGTGGAGGCGTTGTTGGAGCCGCCGGCGCTCTCCATGATGACGTCGAACTGGTTATCGGGGACGCGCCGGGTGCCCATGAACATGAGGTGCTCGTAGAGGTGGGCGAAGCCGGAGCGGCCGGGGGGCTCGTTGCGGGCGCCGACGCGGTACCAGATGTTGATCGTGGCGACAGGGACCGAGTGGTCCTCGTGGAGGATCACGGTCATGCCGTTGGGGAGTTTGTACTTCTCGTGCGGAAGGGACTGGGCGAGGGCGGGCAGGGCGAGGACGAGCGCGGCGAGGAGGGAGATGAGGCGGGGCATGCGCGGCTCCTTGTCGAGTCGGAGGAGCGTAAGCAGTCCGGGCCGCCTCCGTCAGGGCGTGGGGCGATGGTTGGCGTGAATGGACGCGTCGCCCGCGAGCCGCTCGCTGACGCTCGCGGTTCGGGGCAGGGCGCCTCAGCGGGCGCTGACGGTCAGGGCGGCGCCGGCCTCGGCCTTGTGCTCGGTCTGGATGTGGAGGCGGCGGGCGCGGTGGGTGGACCAGTCGGTGACGGCCAGGTCCGGGTCCGTCGGGTCGCCGGCGTGGACGCGGAGGATGTCGTAGGTGTTGTTGCGCTGGGCGGGGAGGAAGCCGGCCTCGCGGATGAGGCGGCAGAGGAGGGCCTCATCAAGGCAGTAGGTCGTGCCCGCGCTGGAGACGACGTTCTCCTCCATCATCACCGAACCCATGTCGTTGGCGCCGAAGGAGAGGGCGACCTGGCCGATGTGGGGGCCCATGGTGACCCAGGAAGCGCCGATGGAGTAGATGTTGTCGAGGAAGAGACGCGAGAGGGCCTGCGTGCGGAGGTAGTCGGTGGAGCCGGACATGCGGACGCGCCGGCCGAACTCGGCCGCGGCGGGGCCGAGGGTGCGGTAATCCACATCTTCGTGCCGGCCCCAGTCGAACGCGCGGGCGACGACGTCGCCGGGGAACTCGGCGCCGTCGGCGAGTTCGGCGGGATTGGCGCCCCAGTCCTTGACGCGGCCGAGGGGGGTGTTCTCGCGCTGGAAGGGCCAGGAGATGAATGCCTTGTAGTGGCCGGTGGGTTCGGCGCGGTCGGCGGCCTCGCGGAGGACGCGGTCCTGCCACTGGCGGACGAGCCACATGTGGTGGACGCGGTCGGCGTACCCCTCGATGTGGCCGAACATCATCGTGGCGCTGGTGAACATCCCCAGCGTGTGGGCGACGTACATGGTGGTCAGCCACGCGTTGGCGTCGCACTTGCCCAGGCCGATCTTGCGGCGGACGGGGCCGGCGAAGATCTCGCCGCCGCCGCCGGGGAGGGAGTCGAGGCCGGCGTCGCGCAGGCGGACGAGGACCCAGCGGATCTTGTCTTCGAGGGTGTCGCCCGGGGGATCGAAGAAGCGGACGAACTCGATCATCTCCGGCGGGCTGAAGGCGTGGATGTGGATGTCGGGGAAGCGGGCCTTGATGCCGCGGAGGAGGTCTTCGTACCACGACAGGGGCAGGGCGGGGTTCATGCCGCCCTGCATGAGGATCTGCGTGCCGCCGATGGCCTGGAGGGCGGCGATCTTGTCGTGGATCTCGGCGGGGTCGAGGGTGTAGGCGTCGTGGTCGTCGGCGTCGCGGCGGAAGGCGCAGAAGGTGCAGCGGGCGGAGCAGACGTTCGTGTAGTTGATGTTGCGGTCGATGATGTACGTGCGGATGAGGTCGCCGTGGATGGTGCGGCAGCGGGCGTCCGCGTAGCGGCCGAGGGTGGTGAGCGGGAGGCGGTTGAAGAGGGCCAGGCCCTGCTCGGGCGTCAGGCGGGCGTGGCCGGCGGCGACGGCCGCGAGGAGGCCGGGGTCGGCGGCGTCGAGGTGCGGGTGTTCGGCGGGGGGGGTGAAGATGCTGGGCATGAGCGCGGCCGCCTTCGAGGTTTTCAGGAATCAGTGAAAAGTATATCGCGCCCCGTGGCTCGGGCCCCATCCCCCGAAGGGGCGTGTTATCGGGTTGCGGGGCCGGTTTGTGCGGGCGGCGGGTTGAGCGGCGGGGCCGGTGGGCCGATGGAAGGGTGACAGAGAGGGTCCGATCGGCGCGCCGGCGCTGCCGCCCGGGGTCCCTCATGGAGTTTGAGATGAAGGCCAAGCGGCATGTCTCCAGCGCCATCGTGCAGCTCCGCGCGTGGGTCAGCGTGGCGTCGATCGTGCTGATCCTGGCCCTGGCGGCGCAGTTGCTGGTCTTCGGGTTCGTGCACTACACGGACATCCGGTGGACGACGGTGAAGGCGGACCCGCTGGACCGGCCGCTGATGGTCGTGGACGGGGAGCCGACGAAGGGTCTGCTGGACGGCGTGACCGAGGGACCGGTGCGCGTGCCGGCGCAGGAGGCGCGGGCGAAGGGCGTTCGGGAGGCGACGCGCGGGGGGAAGACGGCGGCGGCCGAGATCGCGGACGTGAACCGGGTGCTGACGGGGGCGGACCGGATCATGAAGGCGACGACCAATCTCGCGCTGACGGTCGGCGTGCTGGCGGCGTTCACGCTCGCGGTGATGTCGTGGCTGGGTGTGGCGGTCGCCGGGGGCGGGGCGGTGCCGGGGGTGGAGCGCGCGGTAACGGCGGCGACGTGGTCGTTCGTGCTGCTGGGGCTGTGCCTGCCGCTGAAGGATGCGCTGCCGACGATGCCGTTCGCCGGGGTGCTCACCGGGTACGAGCGGATGACCGCCGCGAGCGAGGCGGCGCGGGCGGGGAAGGGGAGCGAAGGGATGCTTCTGCTGCTGCACGTGGTGTTGCCGACGGCGGCCCTCGGGTGCGCGGCGCTGGTGCGGTACTGGTTCAACGAGGGCGTGGAGCAGGGCGTCATCTACACGTCGCTGAGCGAGATCGACGAGGCGATGGAGAAGGAGATGGCGCAGATCAGCGCCAACGGCCCCAATGCGCGGATGACGCGGGCGATGGGGGCCCTGACGCGCACGATGGAGACGGCGGATCCCGACGGCGAGGCGGCGGGGCCGACGCGTCTGGCGGCGGGCGCCGAGTCGTCGCAGACGCCGGTGCTCCTGCGGATGCGCAAGGCGGATCCGGACGACTTCAAGCGGCCGATCTGACGCGGTGAACGCGGGGGGCGGCGGCCGCCGCGCGGCGCGGGCGATGGGTCCGCGCGGGGGGCGGCGTGGGAATGCTCGCGGTGACGCAGAGTTGGCTGACCCAGCCGCCGTAGCCGCTGGGGCGGATGCCGTGCGCAGCGTAGTCGGGGAGCCACTCGCGGCCGTCCACGAGGTAGTTGAAGAGGTAGTCGCCGGGCTCGAGGCGGAGGGAGACGGTCCACCAGCCGTCGGCGGCGCGGCGGAGGGGGATGGGATTCTCGTGCCACCGCGTGAAATCGCCCCGCAACTCGATACCCTGCGCACCGGGGCGGAAGACCAGGAACGAGATGGAGCCGTCGTTGTTCTCGATGATCATGGGTCAAGTCCGGGGCCGCCGGCGCGCCGCGAGGCGGGGGCCGGGGAAGGTGGTATCGGCGGTTGCGGTGGTGGGCTTGGGGGCGATGGGGACGCTCGTGGGATGCGGGGGAGCGCCCGCCCCGATCGTCGGGGGCGCCGCCGAGCCGGGGGATGCGCCCGTGCGCGCGGCGGGGCTCGAGCCTGTGGAGTCGGTGCTGGTGCTGAGCCCCGGGGCGATGCTCGTGGCGCCGGTGGAGGTGCGGGGGGCGCTGCCGGTGGGGCCGATCGCGGTGCGCGTGGGATCGGGGAGGGGGGAGGCTGGGGCGGAACTGCGCG
>CALAFV010000333.1 GCA_937891445.1 uncultured Phycisphaerales bacterium
GTGCGGAGCGACGGCTCCAACTCGGCCCCGCGGCCGCGCGCCGAGGTGCGGTGCGTCCAGTGCGGCTTCGATGTCGGCGCCATTCCGGGATCGACCCCGACGGTTCGGTGCCCGGAATGCGGTTGTTCGATGGACCTGCTGCGCGACACGATGCTCGAGCCGTGGCCGGGCGAGGCGGCGGCGATCCGACGGATGCTCGGCTTCTTCCCGTTGGGCGTCGCGTGCTACCTGGCCGCGGTGGTCGTCCTGATCGCGATCAACCTCGGCGCTCCGGGGCCGATCGGCGTATGGGGCGTATTGGCGTTCTGCGTGCTGATCAACTGCGGCGAGGCCGTCGTGCGGGCTCGCGCGATCGTGCGGGCGAGCGTTCCGGTCCGCGAGCGCACGCCGGCGGTGCTCCGGCTGGGCGCGATCGGCGTCGGTCTGACGGCCGCGTGCTGGCTGCCGGTCATCCTCATCACGCTGCTGATGCTGCAATGAGGCGCCGGGCGCGTCGGGCTTAACGCAGGAGCCAGTCGGTCATCTTCGTCGCGTGCCACGTCATGTCGGTGCGCGAGAAACCGGTGAACGTCGCCGCGTGGCCGTCGATGAAGAGCAGGTTGGCCCGGTTCCCGCCGTGCGGGTTCAGTTCCGCCTCGGCGAAGGGGTACTGCGGCGCCGGCGGCGGGTCATCGAAGAAGACCAGCGGCCGCGAGGCGTCGTCCTGGTCGCAGTCGGGGTGCGGGCGGGGGTCGGTCCCGTAAGGCTGCGGATAGAGGGTTCGGCTGTTGCCGTCGCCGCCGAGGACGAACGCGCCGGTGAAATGAACAAGTCTCGCCGGGAGCGATGCGCCGACCTGGCCGGTGCGGACGAAGATGAACCGCGTCTGCATGAAGTACGAGAACGTCGCAGAGTCGCGCGGCCGCGCGGGGTCGAAGTAGACCTTCGGCGTTTCGAGGTGCCCTTTCTCCAGCAGTTGCTCTGTCCACGCGGGGCCGGGGGCGTCGCCGCTCGTGCCGTTGCCGCCGAAGACGTGGTAGGTGGACCAGGTGGGGAACTGCTCCGCGTGGTCCTCGGCGTAAGTCAGCATCGCCTGGCCGATGCCGTGGAGGTTGGTCAGGCACATGGTGGTCCGGGCCGTGCGCCGCGTGCTCGAGAGCGCCGGCAGCAGGATGGTCATCAGCAGCGAGATGATCGCGATGACCACCAGCAGTTCGATCAGCGTGAAGCCGCGGCCCCGCCGGGGTGCCCGCGGGGAGGCTGGACACGGACGGCGTGCACGCATGGACTCAGTCTACCCGGCAGGCCGCACGCGCCGTGTGAACCGGCTGTACCGCCGCCGCCGGCATCAGCCCAGATGCTCGATCGCCTCTCCGATCGTGCGGACGGGGATCACCGCGGCGGCGGCTTCCTTGCCCAGGGTGCGATCCCGCGCGGCGGCCGCGGGGGCGATGACACGGTGCAACCCCAGGCGCTGGGCCTCGCGGATCCGCTGGCCGAGTTGCGGCACCGGACGTACCTCGCCCCCCAGCCCGACCTCGCCGACGGCGGCCACCGCGGGGGCCAGCCCGCGCTTGTAGTGCGCCCCTGCGATCGCCAGAAGCAGCGCCAGGTCCGCCGCCGGTTCGGCGACGCGGATGCCGCCGACGCTGGAGGCGAAGATGTCGCGGTCGGCCAGACGCAGGCCCGCGTGCTGTTCCAAGACCGCGATGAGCATCGCGAGCCGGCCGGGGTCCACGCCGGAGGCCTTGCGTTTCGCCGCGCCGAGGAAGCCCGTCGCGGTCAGCGCCTGCAGTTCCACGAGCACGCATCGCGAGCCGGCGAGCACGGGGCAGATCACCGAGCCCGGCCTGCCGCCGGCCGCGAGCCCGTCGTCCAGCACCCCCGCCGCCAGCCCGCCGGGGGCCTCGGCGAGGCCGAAGCCGGTCATCTCGAAGATCCCCAGTTCGAGCGTGGAGCCGAAGCGGTTCTTGATAGCACGCACGATCCTGTGTGCATGGTAGCGGTCGCCCTCGAAGTAGAGCACCGTGTCCACCAGGTGCTCCAGCAGGCGCGGGCCGGCGAGTTGGCCGTCCTTGGTGACGTGGCCGACGAGGATCACGGCGATGCCGGTGAGTTTGGCGAGGTAGACCAGTTCGGCGCAGCAGCGGCGAAGTTGCGCGACCGAGCCGGGTGAGGCGTCCAGGTCGGCCTTGTACACCATCTGGATCGAGTCGATGACCATGATCCGCGGGCGCGACCGCCGGGCCTGCTCGATGATCCGCGACAGGTTCGTGTCCGCGAGCACGAACAGTTCTGGCGCCGCCGCGACGCCCAGTCGCTCGGCGCGCAGGCGGAGTTGATCGGCGGACTCCTCGCTGGTCACGTACAGCACTCGCGCTCCCCCGGCTCCGCTCTCCCCCGTCCCGGCCGCGGCTCCGGCAAGCGAGCCCGCGACCTGGAGGAGCAGCGTGCTCTTGCCGATCCCCGGGTCGCCGCCGATCAGCGTCACCGAGCCGGGGACCAGGCCGCCACCCAGCACGCGGTCGAGTTCCCCGATCCCCGTTGCGAGGCGGGTGACGACCGCGTCGCCCTCGCCCACCTCGGCGATCGGCTTGGCGACCGCGGCCGGCGTGATCGCCGCCTCGGCCCCCTCAGCGGGGTCGATGGCCCACGCGGCGGCGGCCCCGCGCTGCGGGTCCTGCACCGCGGCCTTGTCCACCCGGTGCTCTTCCAGCGCATCCCAGGCGCCGCAGTCGGGGCACTTGCCCTGCCATCGCGCCTGGACACCCCCGCACGTGCGGCACACGAACATTTGCCGACTCTTGGCCATGGCACAGCATAGCCCCGACCCGATCCCCACGCGGGCAGGTCCACCCGGTGGGGATTCTGCCGCGTGGAGCATCCGAACGTCCGAGAACTTTGCTCGCGCATGAACCCGGTGATACGGGGTGCGTACCGGCTGGGCCGATAGACTGGGTTGGGGCCCGGCGACCGCGTGGCCCTGCCGCAGGTCTCTCCGCCGCGCGATGACGAGCCCGCCCCCCTCCGATGCGACGTCCGTGACCCCGCGCCGCCGCGGCCGGTTGACGCGGCTGTGCGCTGGATCGTGTCTGCGGCGGCGGACGCGCGTGTGCGCTCGCCTGTGTATCGGTCTGCCGCTGCTGGCGGTCCTGGCGGTGATCGTGGTGATCCGCACGCCGCTGCTGGGCCGCGTGATCGCGGAGCAGGTGGGGGGGCAACTGGGGTGCTCGTTCCGGGGTGGGGCGTACGTCCTGCGCCTGGGCGGCGGCCTGACGATCGAAGATGCCCGCCTGCGGGTGCCGGGGATCGAGGGTCCCGCGGCCGAGATCCTCCGCGCGGACCGCATCGAGGTGGACCTGGACTGGTCGGGCGTTCCGCTGCGAGCGCCGCGGCCGCGCGGCGTGGTGCTGCACGCCCCGACCTTCCGCGTCGGCGTCGAGACCAAGTCCGGCGAGATCAATCTCGACGCCCTGCGCGTGCCGTCCGGCGGCGGGGGGCAGAAGAACGTCCCGCCGCGGGTGGAACTGGTCGGGGGGCGTCTTGAGTTCGGCGAGTATTCCGCGGATTCGTGGCAGTATCAGCGGCTGACGAGCCTGCCCGTCGCGGGGAGGCTCGAGCCCGTTCCGGGCCCCGGGTTCACCGTGCGGCTGGAGCAGACCGGGCGTGCCTCCGGGCCTCTGGGGCAGCCGATGACGGCCGCGGCGGGCGCACGCATGCTGCTGGAGGGAAAGGTCGATCTGGCGGCATCCGACGCCGAACTGCGCCTGGTCAACATCAATCTTGATGAGTGGCCGGCGGAGGTGATTCCCTCCACGGTGCGCGACATGTGGCGCCGGCTCAACGTGCAGGGGCGCATCGAGAGCGCCACGCTACGGTACGCCCAGGGCCAGGGGGCGCACGCGATCATCAAGGTGGACGGCGTGGCGATGGACGCGCTGGTCCCCGCCGACCGCCCGGAGTTTGCCGGCGCGGACCGCCCGCTGCGGCTGGCGGATGTCACGGGCACGATCCGGCTCTCGCGTGCCGGGGTCGATGCGCTGCTGGAGGGGATGGTCGGCGATCTCCCCGGGCGCGTGTCGCTCAAGACCTCCGGGACCAGCGCCGACGCCCCGCTGCGCTGCGAGATCACGACCGCGAGGTTCAAGGTGTCGGAGAGCCCGGAGTTGATGCCGTATGCGCCGAGTCTCGTCCGCAAGAACTTCGCGACGTTCTCCGGTCCTACGGCGGTCGTCGATGCCCGCGTGATCATCGAGCGCGGGGCCCCCGAGGGGGGCGTGCCCGCGCCGCTGAAGGCGTCGGGCTCCATCGCTTTTGAGAACGGCCGCGCGGCGTTCGACAAGTTCCCCTATCCGTTCGAGGACATGAACGGGCTGGTCGTCTTCAACGAGGAGAAGGTCGAGATCGTGAACATCCGCGGGCGCGGGCCCAGCGGCGCGATTCTCTTCGCCGACGGCTCCTTCGTTCCGCCTGACGACGACGCCCATGTCAACATCGACGTGCTGGTGCTCGACGTGCCGGTTGATGATGTGCTCCGCGATGCGCTGCCGGGGGAGCGCCGCGGCGTCATCGATGAACTGTTCAACCAGCATCGCTACGACGAACTGGCGGCCAAGGGTCTGATCCTGCCCCCCGAGGCGGCAGAGGACCTGTCGCGCCGCCTTGGCGAGGCTCGCGCCCGGCTTGAAGCCGCCGAGGGGGAGGAACGGGCGGCGCTGGAGTCGCAGATCCGCGACCTGGAGCGTGCGCTGGAGGCGCCGCGGCTGGCGCTGGGCGGGACGGCCGAGTTGTCGATTCACATCGAGCGCCCGGGAGGGCCGGCAAGCAAGTTCGGCTACACCGCGGACGTCAAGATGCTGCGGGCCGCGATGGTGCCGCAGGCCTTCCCGGTGCCGATCCTCGCCGAGGATGTGGTGCTGCGTCTGACGGAGGAATCGGCGGAGGTGTTGGGGGGCCGGTTCACGGGGCTGACGGGCGGGTCGGCCCAACTCGCGGCGCGGATCGAACTGCGCGATGCGGAGGACAATCCGGTCTTCCGTCCGTTCCTGACGGTTCGGGCGGAGGACGTCCCGGTGGACGCGATGCTGATCAACGCGATCCCGGATCGCGTGCCGGGGAGCCCGGTCGGCGTCGCGGGATCGTCCTCCGCGACCCAGGGCCTGTCGCCCAAGACCCTGTTGCAACAACTCAACATTGAGGGGTACGTGGACTGCGTGGCCGCGATCACGCCTGCGCCGGACAACGCCGGTCCGGGCCGCAAGATCGCGATTGACGTGGACGTGGCCATCGACGGCCTCCGCGCCGGGCCGGATGCCCCGGCCGGGGAGGAGGCCCTGCGCCTGGAGGACCTCGCCGGGCGCATCCGCGTGACGGATGCGGCGCTGGAGGTGCGCGGCCTGCGCGGCCGGCTCCAGACGCGGCCGCCCGGTGCGCCGCCGGCTGTTCCCGCCGAGGCGGGGGCGTTCACGATGGACGCGGTCGCGGCGTTTGCCGACGCGGCGGCGGGGAAGCCCGCGTCGATCCACGCGACGGTGGAGGCGACCGGGCTCGACGTCGCCGCGCCGCTGGAGCAACTGGTCACGCTCGTGTCGCCGCGGGCCGGCGAACTCGGGGGCGCCATCCGGCGCAACCATCGGACCGCCGGGCGTGTGGATGTGCGCGTCGAGGCGTCGCAGGCCGGATCGGCTCCGACGGACCTGTCGCTGCGCGTCGGCGCGGCACGCGGGCTGGAGTTCGACGCGTTCGGCGGGCGGTTCGGCGTGGAGACGTCGGCCGGGGCCGCGACGCTGCGCGTCGGCGGGTCTGAGAGCGTCGCGTTCGAGGGATTCGCCACCGCCGTGGCATTCAACGGCCGGCACGTGA
>CALAFV010000334.1 GCA_937891445.1 uncultured Phycisphaerales bacterium
CCAGCCGCTCGCCGGCGGCGCGGATGAACGCCGCGACAGCCTCGCGTCCGCCGGGGCGGCGCTCGAGGTCGGAGTAGATCGCGGCTTCGGGCGGGAGCAGGCCGCGGGACTCCAGGTGCTCGCTGAGCGTCCGCAGGAGGGCAGGCGGGTCGTAGGGCTTGTCGAGCACGCCGTCGGCGCCCGCCGCGCGGCAGGCCCGCAGGCGGCGGGGGTCGGTCTCCGCGGTGAGCATCAGCAGCGGGCCGGCGAAGCCGGCGGAGCGGATGGAGGCGACGGCCTGCGGGGCGTCGAAGGAGCCAAGGTCGGCTTCGCACAGAATCAGGTCGATAGGCTGCGTCCGCAGCCGCTCCAGGGCCTCGACGGGGTTGGCGGCGGGGACGAAGCGGGCGCCCGTCTCGGCCAGGTACAGGCCCAGGAGGCGGCGGTCGAGTTCCTCTGGGTCCAGGTGCAGGATTGCGCCGCGCAGGCGGGGGAGGGCGGGCGAGGCCGGGGAGCCGGCGCACGCGGACGGATTCTCGGCGGCGGCGGGGATGGATGTGAAGGCGCCGGGGTCGAGCGGGGCGTCGAGCCGGACGCCGCAGGCGTGGAAGCGGCCCTGGGCGTGGCGGCACCAGGCGACACGGCCAGCACACTCGTGTGTGCCGCCGGCGCGTCGCGGGAGGGCCAGGCGAACCGCCGTACCGGCGTGGAGGAAGCCGGGGTACAGGAAGGCCAGGCCGGTGGCGCTGATGTTGAGCGTGAAGGCCGAGAGCCGGGCGGTCGAGCCGCCGGGGTGGGAGACGACGATCGGGACGCCGGCGGCGATGAAGTCGAACCGCTCGTGGGCGCGGGCGGCGTGGCCGACGGCGCTGCTGAACCCGCTTCCTCTGCCGGTCTTCGCACCATCTGCCCCACCGCCGCCGCCGCCGCGCAGTTCGGCGGCGAGGCGCTCGATCAGCGCGGCGAGTTGGGCCTCGCTGAGCGGGGCGGGCGTGGCGGAGGGATCGGGGATCTGGAGTTGCTGGACCAGGGGCGGGCTCCCATCACGTCGCTCGCGCGGCGGGCGCGCGGCTGCGTAAAAGGGAGAATCGGCGAGGGAAGGCGGGCGGATCAGCCGCGGGCCGGGGGGTCGCGCGGGCGGGCCGGAAGGTCCGGGAATGCGGCCTAGGGGAGTCCCAGCGCGTCGCACAGGGCTGCGAGCGTCGGGACCGTAATGTCCGGGCGGACCGAGGGGTCGGCCGGGTCTCCCGAGGCGCTGGCCGCGCCGCCGGTGCGGTTGATCCAGGCCGTGCGGAAGCCCATGGCCCGCGCGGGCTCGACGTCGTGCCGCCGGCTCTCGCCGACGTGCAGGACCTGTTGCGGCGAGAGGCCCGTCCGCCGGAGGATCTCGTCGAAGTGCGGCCGCGCGGGCTTGTACGAGCGGACCTGCTGGGCGGTGATGATGTGGTCGGGATCGACACCCAGTTTCGGGCGAGAGTACGCGAACAGGTCGTCGTCGATGTTGCTCGCGATGATGATGGCGTAGCGCTGCTTCAGCCGGGCGAGGGAGGGGGGCGTATCGGGGAACGCGGGCCACCCGCCCGCCCCGCCGTCGGCGGTGGCCAGCGAGCGCCAGAGGCAGGTGCGCTCGTCCTCGGTCGGCTGCGGGAAGAACCCCGGCGCGACCGCCTCGAGCACCTCGCGGTACGGCCTGAACGGGCCGTTTGCGGGGTCCTCGGCCGCGGCTTCGAGGGCCGCGTAGCGGCGAAGAATCTCATCGTCGGCGAGCGTCACGCCGCGTGCCGCCAGCCGCGGGCGCAGGGCGCCGAGAATCCCCGTCTGCCAATCGATAAGCGTCCCGTAGCAGTCGAACGAGCACGCCCGAATCTCGGCAGGATCGACGGCCATGACCCCTCGCGCCCGGTGATGGCGCCCCGTGCCTGACGCCTCTTACTTCCGCACCGTCCGCTGCTCGATCCGCTTCTCGCTCACGGTCTTGACGATCCGGTCGATGTAGTTGCCGGGCGTGTGGATCGCGTCGCCGTCAAGCGAGCCGGTCGGGACGATCTCTTCGACCTCGGCGATGACGAACGCCGCGGCGGTGGCCATCATCGGGTTGAAGTTGCGGGCGGTCTTGTTGTAGATGAGGTTGCCGAACTCATCGGCGACCCGGGCCTTGACCAGGGCGAGGTCCGCGTACAGGCCGGTCTCGAGAACATACTGCCGCGGCGTGCCGTCCTGGGGCGCCGAGCCCGGCCGCCCCGCGTACCCGCGACCCGGGATTGTCGCGCCGCCGATGCCCTGCGATGGGCGATAGAACTCGCGGGTCTCCTTTCCCTCCGCGACGAGCGTCCCCGCCCCCGTGGCGGTGTAGAACGCCGGGATCCCCGCCCCGCCGGCGCGGATGCGCTCCGCGAGCGTCCCCTGCGGGTTGAACTCGACCTCCAGTTCGCCGGAGAGGAACTGCTTCTCGAAGGTCGCGTTCTCGCCGACGTAACTGGAGATCATCTTCTTGATCTGCCGCGTCTGGAGCAGCAGCCCCAGGCCCCAGTCGTCCACGCCGGCGTTGTTCGAGATGCAGGTCAGTTCCTTCACGCCGCTGTCGCGCAGCGCGATGATGAGTTGCTCCGGGATGCCGCAGAGGCCGAAGCCGCCGACCATGACCGTCATGCCGTCGCGGATCACGCCCTTCTCGCGCAGGTCGGCGAAGGCGGCGGCGGCGGTGGGGAAGACCTTCTTGAGCATGGCACGGGTCCGAGATGAAGCGATTTGTCAGCAGTGACCGTGAAACCGGCGGGGGTCAGTTCGCCGGCGCTGAGACGAGGATGAACGCGCGGTAGCGGCCGTCGGGAAGGCGCAGCGTGTCCACCTTCGTGTCGGTGTCGGCCGGCGCCTTGCCCAGGGCCTTCTCCAGGGCCGCGATCGCGAGGTCCACGGCGCGGCGGCGGGCGGTCAGCAGGTCCGCCTCGGTCGCCATCGCGCCCGCGACGGTGCTGCCGTCCCGCTTCTGGACGCCCTCGATCCACCACGCCGGCCGCCAGGCCTCGGCATCGGCCGTGGGCTTGGGGGCCGGTTGGGGAGCCGGGCGCGGCTCGGCCGCGGCGGGCACGGGCTGAGCGGGCTGGGCTGGGCGGGCCTGGGCCTGCGTCTGCGTCGGCGTTGGTGCTGGTTGTGGCCTGCG
>CALAFV010000335.1 GCA_937891445.1 uncultured Phycisphaerales bacterium
CCCCCCTCCCGCACAAACAGGGCCCACGGAGCGTACAACTCCGGGGGCCCTTTTTGCCTTGATTCACGCAGGAGACAGCACATGCCGCAGGTCCGCGCCACCGGCACCCTTCCCGTCGTCAACACCCTGGACAAGGAGCGGCTGACGCTCCTGCTCGCCGACTCCGGCCACCCTCCGGGGCCCGCGGCGACCGTCCGCGAACTCCTCGACCGCGCCCGCGCTGTGCCCCCCCTGCTGATCCCCGACGACATCGTGACGATGAACTCGACCGTCCGCCTCCGGTACCCGCATGAGGACGAGGCGGAAGTTGTGTCGCTGGTCTACCCGGAGGCGGCGACCTCGCCGAACACGGTCTCCGTCCTCGCGCCCCTGGGCGCCTCGCTGCTGGCCTGCCGCGTCGGCGACGAGGTGCGTTGGATGGGCGCCCGCGGCCCGCGCTGCGCGGTGCTCGAGAGCATCGAGTACCAGCCCGAACGGGCCGGCGACTTCGACCGCTGACCACACCCGAATCCGCGCGCCCCGTGTGGCGCGCCCGCCGCGATCCCGGCAGCCGCCGGGCCGCTGTCGCTTCCGCTTCGCGCTGTCCGCACCCTCTGGATCACGACCCATGCACCCCAGCACAAGGACCATCAACCGACTCGACCGCCTCCGTCTGTACGATCTGCTGTTCACCACGCCCCAGCACGGCGTGCACCAGAACGCGGTGCGCGAACTGCTCTGCTGGGCCCGCGCCGTTGCGCCGCAGGCCGTCCCGCCCGACACGGTGACGATGAACTCGCGCGTGCGGCTGGTCAACCTCACGACCGGCTGCGCCGTGTCGCGCACGCTCATGTACCCGTACGATGCCTCGGCCTCCGACTCCGGGCTTTCGGTCTTCTCCGCTCTGGGCGCGGCGCTGCTGGCGGCGCGGGTCGGCGAGGAGATCCCCTGGCGCGGGACCGACGGCACGGCGCGCATCGTCGTGGACGGCCTGGAGTACCAGCCCGAGAGCGCCGGGCACTACGACCGGTGATGAAGAGGCGCCATAGCCTCCCTTCCGGGCGATCGACCATCGCCCGGGAGGTTACCCATGCACAGCAACGCCCCGCGCATCAACGCCGCGGCCGTCACGCCGGAGGGGTACCAGGCCCTTTCCGGCGTGGAGCGGTACATCGCCACGTCCTCGCTGGATCGCTCGCTGGTCCACCTGGTCAAACTGCGCGCCTCGCAGATCAACGGCTGCGCCTTCTGCATCGACATGCACTGGAAGGACGCCCGCGCCGCCGGGGAGAGCGAGCAGCGCCTCTACGGTCTGGACGCCTGGCACGAGAGCCCGTACTACACCGAGCGGGAGCGTGCCGCGCTGCGCTGGACCGAGTCGCTGACGCGCATCGCCGAGACGCGCGCCCCCGACGAGGACTTCGCCGCGCTGCGCGCCCACTTCTCCGACCGCGAGATCGCCGACCTGACCGTCGTCATCGGCATGATCAACTGCTGGAACCGCCTGGCGATCGGCCTGCGATGGCCGTCGGCGGGGTCGTACCAGCCCCCGCGGCACAGCGCCGCCCCGGAGCAGCCGGTGGCCTGAGGCGGACCGGGCCGGTACGCTCTGCCATGCCCAACGCCCCTGGCCGCACCGGGTACGAGTCGCGCCTGCCGTACGACGCCTCGCGCATCCGCGCGGCGGCGATCTACTGCTCCGACGGCCGCATCGGCGAGCACTTCGACGACTTCCTCCACAACGGCCTGAACCTGCCGCGGTACGACCGCGTCGCGCTCCCCGGGGGCCCGGCGTGCCTGGCCGGCCACCCGCAGGCGCACCTGGAGGAGCAGGGCGTCGTCGATGAACTGAAGTTCCTCGTCGAGGTGCACGGGCTCAAGCGGGTCGTGCTGATCGCGCACCAGGGGTGCGCCTTCTACTCGGCGCGTCTGGAACTCAAGGACCGGCGGATGGAACTGGTGCAGAAGGCCGACCTCGTGCGGGCCGCCGCGTTCGTGCAGCGCGTGACGGCGGTCTCGACCGTGGAGGCGTACTTCGCACGCTTCGACGAGAGCCGCGTGCGCTTCGAGGCGGTCGAGGTCTAGCGCTGGTCGCACGCGGCCGCCGCCGCGTTACACCGCCGGCGGAAGCCTCCTGCCGCCCGCGAGGTACATCACCACGCTGATCAGCAGCAGCACGAGGAAGATGTAGAACAGGACCCGGGCGATGTCGGACGCGGTCCCGGCGATGCCGCCGAAACCGAAGATCGCTGCGATGATCGCCACGACGAAAAAGATCAGGGCCCATCTGAGCATGATGACGCTCCGCCGCCCGGCCGGTCGCCCCGGGCTCTCCAGAGGATCCCTCGCGCATCTGAGCGTGGCCTGACGGTCGGCTGAACCGAGCCTCAGCACACGGCGTTCATGCGCGTGGACGGATCTTCACGAGCGCCCCGCGGCCCGCTGGGAGCGCATCCCGTGGGGCGAAGCCGCGGGGGTGGTACACTGGCCGCCATGGCCAAGTCCTCCACCCCCGCCGCCAGACCCGCCACCGTCGATGCCCTGCTCGCCTCGCTCCCCGCGGACCGGCGCGCCGCGGTTGAGGCCGTCCGCGCCGTCATCCTCGAGAACCTCGACGAGGGGTACGAGGAGGGCGTGCAGTACGGCATGATCGCGTACTTCGTCCCGCACTCGCGGTATCCGGCGGGGTACCACTGCGACCCGAAGCAGCCGCTCCCGTACGTCGCCATCGGATGCGGCAAGAGCGGGATCTCGCTGCACATGTTCTGTCTCTACGCCGCGTCGGAGGACGCCCGGTGGTTCCGCGAGGCGTGGTCGCGGTCGGGCAAGAAACTCGACATGGGCAAGGCGTGCGTGCGCTTCAAGCGCATCGAGGATGTGCCGCTGGAGGTGATCGGCGAGGCGATCCGGCGGACGCCCGCCGCGGCGCACATCGCCGCGTACGAGGCCGCGCTGGGTTCGCGCGGCAAGGCGGCGGCGAAGTCGAAGCCGGCCGCGAAGGCAAAGGCGAACGGCCCGGGCAAGCCGGCGCGGAAGAAGACCATCGCGAAAGCAGCGAAGACGACCGCGGCCAAGGCGAAGGCCACCTCACGCACGCGCAAGAAGGCCGCGGCACGCT
This sequence comes from uncultured Phycisphaerales bacterium, assembly GCA_937891445.1. Classification (GTDB taxonomy): domain Bacteria; phylum Planctomycetota; class Phycisphaerae; order Phycisphaerales; family UBA1924; genus CALAFV01. The sequence continues at coordinate 3,098 of CALAFV010000335.1, forward strand.
GACGCTCGGCCGGCGCTTCACGAATCGCCCGTCAGCGCGAGCACCGCGAAGGTCGCGAGCCAGTGCTCGCCCGCGTACGAGCCGCTGCACACGTGGGCAGCGCCGGCTTCGATGTGTCGGCTGGCTGCTTCTTCGAGAACGGCCCGCGCGGAGTCGTCCGGGGGGAGCGCCTGCGCGATGTTGCGCATGCACCAGGCGCGGCTGAGGTTCAGGCCGTCGAGGTGGACGATCTGGAGATCGGCCCGGTCGCTTACACGTGCGGGCTCGAAGAGCGCCCGCGGCTGACCCTCCGCCAGCCCCGGCAGGAACCGGCGCAGCCACGCGGCGAACGGCCCGGCGGGCAGCACCCGACGCATCAGCGCGGCTTCCAGCAGCGCCGGCGAGAAGAAGTCCGCCCCGCCCGGTTCGAAGTGGGCCGGGTAGTTCTCGTCCCGGGCGTAGAACGCCAGCGCCTTGTGCTCCACCAGGCCGCGCAGATCCGTGCGGCCGGCCAGCGCGGCGTAGTCGTGGGCGAACATAAGGCCGAAGGCCGTGTTGGCGTGCACGCCGGTGCGGATCGGGTAGTCCAGTTTCGGCAGGTACGCGAGGTACCGCTCGACGAAGGCCGCCGCGAGCGGAGCCAGCGCCGCGGCCCACTGGCGTCGCTTCTCTTCCGCCTCCGCTCCCCCCGCGCTCCGCTCGAGTTCCTCGGCGAGTTTGAGGAGCCACGCCCACCCGTACGTCCGCTCGAACGACCCGGAGTTGGGGCGAGCCAGGTACGCGACCTCCCCGGCGATCTTCTCCGGGGTCAGCGAGTTGGAGAGCGCCGCCCGGATGGCCGCGGCCTCCGGCAGGTCCGGGAGCAGGCGCAGCAGCCGCGCCAGCAGCCAGTGCCCGTGCACGGCCGAGTGCCAGTCGAAGCAGCCGAAGAAGACCGGGTGCAGCGCCCGGGGCGGGAGGACATCGCCGTCCGAGTCCATCACGTGGTCGAGTTTGTGCGGATACTCGCGGCCGATGCCGGCCAGGACGAGGCGTGCGAACGCGGACGCGGTCTCGTGCGTAAGCACCTGCACGGCGGGTCCTTTCGTACCCCCCGCTCCCGTGCCGCTCTCAGTGTACGTGCGCAGTTCGCCCCCCCGGGCCCCGCCCCCGCCCCCTGAACAGGTAGATTGCCGCCATGCGCCGCCGCACCATTCTCCGCGCCGCCGCCAGCCTTCTCGCAGGCCTGCTCATCACGCTCACCGTTGCCACGGCGATCTCGCTGCGGATCATGCCGGAACCCACGCCCACAACCCGGGTCATCTTTGACTGGGACCATCCTCACGGCGCCGGCTGGCTCATGACCGTGGATCAGATGCGCCCGGGGTGGACGCGTCGGATGCGCTCGCTGGTGGCCCCTTCCTCTCACGGCCTCGCGAGTGCGCCCACCGGGGGCGCGAACATCCTGCTTCAGATCACGAGCAATACGAAACTCGGTGATCACCTCCCCATCGTCCTGGATCCCGACGAAGCCGATGCCACCTTCGGGGAGAAGGCCGCGGCCATCGCGAGCCTGCCCCAGTAC